>DATCGB010000364.1:0-6186 GCA_036509155.1 Candidatus Tumulicola sp.
TTGCAAATCGGGCTCTTCTCCAAGGGCCGCAGTTCGGGTACTTAGTCGCTAGACGTGTTCGGCGTGCCAGCAGGGGTCGGCTTTGGCCGACTCCGCGAAGGCGCGCAGCAGCAGCCCGCCGGCCGGTGAAAGCGGCGCGGCCATAAAGATCGCCTGACGCCGTTTTCGCACCGCGCCTTTCGGCAGCAGCTCGCGCGCGCCGCCGGGCGGCAGCCAGCCGACGATTCGGCGCAGGTCGCCGGCCGCCGCGCGCAGCAGCGCGGGAATCGTTTCGGCGGCCGCGTCGTCGGCGAAGCCGAACTCGTCGAGCACGTACGCGTCGCGTTGCGGATCGCGCGTACCCAGAACGTACGCCGCGATGCTGCGTCCGCGCCGCAGAACGAGATCGGTCTTCTGACCGCCGCCGGTTTCGGCGGCTTGCCGCATGCGCGTACGAATCCAGTCCCACACCAGCGGGCTGCGGGTGAATCCGGCCGGGCGACGGCGCTCGCCGAGGTCGTAACAACGCCGCACGCCGGGCCAGTCGCGATCTTCCAAGCGCGCGGGGTTCAGCCGCGTTGCCGGCAAACCGTCGGCCCGCAGCCGGATCTCGCGCGCCGGAAACGCCGTAAAGCCGAGCGCGCTATAAAACTGCGGGTGAATGTCGGAGAACAGGTACGCCAGGTCGCAGCCGCCGGCGCGCGCGCGATCCAGCTCGCCGGCGAGCATCGCGCTGGCGTAGCCGCGCCCGCGACGTTCCGGCGGCGTGAAAACGGCGCCGATTCCCAATCCGCGCAAGCGGCGCGTTCCGGCGTGCACGATTCGTTCGTAGCGCTTGAACGACGCGACCATCGTGCCGCCGTCGTAGAGGCCGGCGGTGCGATAGTGCAGCCGGCCGTACGGGCTGCGCGCGATCTCGATCGTTTGAGCGACGTACGTTTCGAAGTCGCGGCCGTCGGCCCAAAGCGCGGCGGTTTGCGGCAGAACTTGACGTACGTATGCGTCGAGACCGATATGCCGCACGCGCAGTCCGGGCACTATCGCTCGAGCGTCCCGGGTAGACGCGCCTTTCGTAGCTCTTCAAGCAGCTCCGGTGCGGCGACGCCCTTTGTCGGGCGCTGCGATGCGGTTACCACGGCGCTCACACTTGCACGGCGCAACGCGTAAACGAGCGCCTGCCGTTCGCGCGCGTTGTACTTCTCGCGCACCTTGTTGCGGAACGTATAGTAACCGAACTTCGCGGTCCGCGACGCGCGAGCGTCGCCCGCGTTCTCCTTTGGAATCATGCCCAGACGCGGGCTGAACAGAAACGCGTCGGGCACGTACCAGCGCGGGAAAGCTCCCGCCCGCACGTCCGCAACGACGACGCGGTCGAACTCGCGCCCGCGGGCGGCCTCGACGCTGAGTACCCGCACCGCCGCGCTCGCGCCGGCATCTTCGCACGACTCGAGATCGCTGCGCGCGCGGCGCTGCGCGTACGCCAGCGCCCCGGCGACCGTCGGATCGCGTTCGTCGTTCAGAAACGCACCCAAGCGCGCGAGCGTCCGTTCGAGAACGAGCTGCTGGGCGCGGGCGCGTGCCGAGCCGGGAGCGCCTTCGCGGGCCAGGCCGTCACGCCAAACCGTGCGCGCGAACAGTTCGAACGGATCGCGGTTCATCGCCTCGAGCCATTCTCGGCGAAGCGATCGAAAACGCCGGACGCGCTCGCGCGCGTCGGGCGCGAGTTCGTCGTCGCGTTCGCCGCGCACGACGTTCCAGCCGAGACGCAGGTCGCGTTTGGGATCCCATCGGCTCGAACGCACCGTCGGTGCGCGCTCTTCGTCTAAAACGAAGAGCGGCGTTTGCGGGTTCGGCGGCTCGCCGCAGAGCATCGCCAGCGACGCGTCGGAGAGCCCGAACGCCGGATTGCCCAGCGTGCGCAGCAGCCACTCGTGGCGGAAGGGATCGTACGTATTCCATAGGAGGGCGAGCGCGTCGAGCGCGCGGCGGTCGGCAAAAACGTTGACGTCGCCGCCGGTGACGACCGGAACGTTGCGGTCCAGAAGCGCGGCTTCGTATGGCTCGACGTTGCGAATCGACCGAAAGATGACCGCAATCCGGTCCGGCGAGGTTCCCGCGTCGAGCCATTCGCGAACGCACTCGGCGATGAAACCGGCTTCTTCGCGTACCGAAGCCGCCCGAAACAGCGACAGGCGCGGCTCGACGGCCGCGGCCGCAATCGGTTCGGACGAGATCAGCCGCCGGCAGGCGAGTTCGATTGCGAGCGGCGAGCGATGCTGCCGGTGCAGTTCGACGCACTCCGACGCCCGTGCGAAGACGGCGTCGGGACGCGCGGCGCGCACGCTCGAAATGACCGACGCCGGGTCCCCGCACAGCGTCACGCCGGCCAGATCGGTCCCGAAAATTTCTTGCAGTAGCTGCAGTTCGCCGAGCGTGAGTTCGGCGGCCTCGTCGATAAAGGCGTAGGCGGCCGCCGCGCGCAGCCGGTCGCGCACGTGCGGATTTGCGCGCAGCCGCTTTATCGCCGCGTCGACGGCATCGCGGCCGGTCATCCGGCCGCTCGATTCGGCCAACTCGCCATAGGCGGCGTAGAGTTTGCTCAAGATCTTCGCCAGATCGATTTCCCGGCGATACTGGCGTTCCAGCTCGGACGGCGTGACGAAGAGCGAGTCGTGATACGAGTCCTTGGTCGCCAACAGCAGCGCCGGGTCGGCGAAGTTGGGCGGCTTGGCATAGAACTCGGTCGCGCCCGTCAGCGCGCGCGATAAGAATTCGTCGGGTTCCATCCGCGCGTCGCGCAGCTTGCGGATCAGGGCGAAGGCCGCGTCGAGAAAACGGTCGGGAGATCGCAGGCCGGGCACTTCCGGATCGATTCGCGCCGAAACGAACTCGTCCCATTCCAGCGCGAACAGCGGTGCGCACGCGGTCGCAAACAGGGTTGCCGCTTCGAGGTCGTCGACCAGGCGCGCGTGCATCCCGGTCTCTTCGAGAACGCGCGCCGCGTAGGCCTCGATTTCGTCGTGGGTCGAAAATATCAACGGGTTCGCATCGGGCGCGAGCGCGCGGACGCGCCCGATGCGCGCGAGCAAAGCGGTGGACTTGCCCGTTCCCGGCGCCCCGGCGATCGTTAGGCACCCTTCGAACGGAGCGTCGACGGCCCGCCGCTGCTCGGCGGTGAGATCGAGCACGATCATCGGCCGAACCGTTCCGGCAGGGCCGCCGGCTTGTGCGCGCAGGCGGTTGCGTAGGCGCAGTACGTGCAAACGGCGGGATCCGCAGCGACCTCAAAGCGCGAGGTCGTTCCGGACGCAAGCTCGGTACTCAACTCGATCATCCGCGCACGTGACCGTTCGAGATCGGCAACGGCAATCGTGCCCGAAGGATCGTCGCGGCGCTGCGCGTGGGGCGGCGCGAGCGGAACGACTTCCAGCACGATCGGCCGAACGTCGAGCAGCGCGTCCTTGAGCGGCAGCAGCGCGAGCCGCGTCACGCGGTCGCCCGCCGCGGTGCGCGCCCAATAGTAGAAGGGCAGCTGAAAGTCGCGGAACTGGCGGATCTTTTCGCGGTACTCGGCGGCGTTCGCCGCGATGCTGCCGGTCTTGTAGTCGACCACGCCGATGCCGCCCGAACGCTCGTCGCGGTCGAGCCGGTCGATAAAACCGACGAAGGCTTGACCGCCGAGTTCGAGGTTGGCGGGAACCTCGCGGCCGATCACTTCGAACGGCGCGCGCTTTTCCTGCGCGAGCAGCCAATCGACGTAGCGCTGCGCCGTGCGCCGCGCGCGCCGCCGCTGCAGTTCGAACTCGACGGCCGTTGCGAAGCCGTCGCGATTGCGTTCGAACGCCCACGTGACGCATTCCTCGACCCGCCGGCGCATCGCCGCTTCGTCGGCCGCGCGCGGTCGCGGGAACTCCCCGTGAAAATCTTCGAGCGCGAGGTGAAACGCCGTGCCGTACGCCGACGCCGACGAGCCCGGGTCTTCGATCGCGCCGCACGCGTAGCGATAGAACCACTTACGCGCGCATTCCGCGTACGCGTTGAGCGACGACGCGCTGAAGTGCCGCTGGCGCGCGAAAACGCCGGCTGGAGTTTCGGGCGCGACCGCGGCGGCGAGTTCGATGTCGCCCCGTGGGTCTTCCATGCGGGCCGAAACGACGCTCGACGCTGGGTTCGCGTTGAGATCGAACGTTTCGACGATGGTCTCGCGTAAAGGTTCGTCCTCTAGGGTTTGAGCGATCGTGCGAATGCGGCGCGCTCGTCCGGCAAAGCGGAGCGCGGCTTCGCGCTCGGCCGGCGTGATCCCAAGACTGCCGGCGTCGATCGCTTCGAGAAGTCCTCCGACGCGCGACGCCAAGGTTGCGTAGGCGGCGCCGACGTCGTGCGGGACGCCCGAATGCGGCGACCGGACGAGCGCCGCGAGCTCCGCTCGATCGTCCGTGCGGCACCATCGAATCGCACTTCCAACGAAGGCTCGAAAACTGGGGAAATCGGCGAGCACCGCGTCAGGAGTTACAGATTCCGCCAGGCGCCCCTGCAGGTCGTGTGTAACGGCTTATCCGTGCGGCGGATCATCATCGGAATCAGCGGAGCGAGCGGAAGTGCTTACGGTTACATGGCGCTGCAAGCGCTGCGCTCGATCGGCGGCGTCGAGACGCATCTCGTCCTCAGCGGCGCCGCGCGCCGCACCATCGAACTCGAGACCGAGATGAGCGCCGACGATTTCGAAGCGCTCGCCGACGTGTCTCATCGCGACGACGACTTAGCCGCGGCGATTTCGAGCGGCTCGTTCGTGACCGACGGGATGCTCGTGATCCCGTGCTCGATGAAGAGCGCCAGCGCGATCGCGTACTCGATCAATTCGAACCTCTTGGTGCGGGCGGCCGACGTCTGCCTGAAGGAGAAGCGCCGATTGGTGCTGGTCGTCCGCGAGTCGCCGCTGCACCTCGGCCACCTTCGCACGCTCGCCCAGCTCGCCGAGATCGGCGCCGTCATCCTGCCGCCGATCCCAGCGATGTACGCCAACCCGCAAAGCGTCGACGACATCGTCGCGCACACCGTCGGCAAAGCGCTCGATCAATTCGGCATAGCCAACGAGCTGTTCAAACGGTGGCGCTCGCCGGTCTAGGCTCCTAGCTCGGTCGAGCTCGCACCAGCGCTTCGGCCAGGGCGACGTCGCTCACCCGATCGACGTTGACCCCGGTTTCGGGAAACGGCGAAACGAGCGCTCGTACGGACGCGCCGAGAATGTTCGAGGCGCGCACCTCGGCGTCGGCGATCGTCAGCCGGCGCAGCGCGTAGCGGGCGAGCACGTCCCAACCGAAAAGCGACGCCAGCCGCAGCGGATGCTTGCGCGCCGCACCCAGCCGCTCGATAAAGCGGTCGAGCAGCGGCAAGGCGCGCGGCTTGATCGACATGAGCCCGCCGCCGCAATAGGTGCCCTCGCGCAGACGTGCCCAGGTATGCGGCACCTCGGGGAAGCGCGCGAGATGCGCGCGTCGCTCAACGCAGCCGTAAACGACGTCGGCGTCCAGATCGCGCACGCGGGTCACGAAATCCTCGATCGCCGCGCGGGTGAGTATCGGAAGGTCCGAGGCGACGACCAGAACGTCGGCGTCGGGCGGAAAGCCGGCCAGGCCGTTGCGCAAACTTTCGGTTATTCGCACCCCGTCGGGGCGCAGCTCGTCGGCCAGCGCCAGACCGGGGTGCGCGCGCATCGCGGGCGGCGCGACCGCGACGATGCGTCCGATCGGCTCGGCCGCGCGCAGCGCAGCTAGGACGCGCCCGACCAGCGTCACGCCGGCAATTTCGACGAACGCCTTATTGGGCGCGCCGGGTTGCCGCGCGGCGATCGCGTCGGCCGGCCCACCGGCCAGCACGACCGCGTCGATCGATTTCATGCCGGCCAATCGGGCGCCGGCGCGAACGCGGCCGCAAAGCGCTGGTAGTCGGATGCCAGCACGAGCCGCTCGAGAATGCGGTCGATTTTCGTGCGCGAATCGGCGATGGCGAACACGCAGGATCCGGATCCGGCCAGCAGCGCGTTGACCGCACCCGCCGACGCAAGCGCGTCGAGCGCGGTCGCGACCTCCGGCACGGTCGCCGCAATGACGTCGTGAAAGTCGTTTTGCAGCGACGCTTGGACCGCGCCGAACTCGCCGCGCTGCAACGCGGTCACCATCGCAATCGACCCGGACGACGCGCGCGGCC
>DATCGB010000365.1:0-4333 GCA_036509155.1 Candidatus Tumulicola sp.
TGACCACCAGTTCGGAGTCGAGGCGGATGGCGAGCCGGCGGATGCCCCGATTGGCGGCAGCCTCGAGGCCGATCAAGAGGGCGGTCCACTCCGCGACGTTGTTGGTAGCCACGCCCAGATAGCGACCGACCCGCTCGAGGATCTCGCCGGAGGGGTCGAGCAGCACGGCGCCGCTGGCCGCCGGCCCCGGATTGCCCCGGGAGCCGCCGTCGCCGAACAGGGTGGCTTCGGCCGGGACGTCGTCGAACTGCAACCGCATATGACCCTCGCCGTTCGGCGGGTCCCAGGAATGGACCGCTCGGGTTGAGGGCAAAGGAAGCCTCATGAAGCGAATCTTTTCGTTCGCCGCCGTCGCGGCGCTTTTCGCCACGCTGATCGTCACGTCGTCGCACGCCGCGCTGGCGGCCTCGACGTTCTACGGCATCGTCGTGCACGTTTCGACCAATAACATCAAAGTCCAAAACCCGAAAAACAAACAGACGTTGAGCTTTACGATCGTGCCCAAGTTCAACGAGGTCTTTTCGGCCAACGGAAAGACGACGTATCAAATGAGTGCGGTCAAGGCCGGCCAGTACGTCGGCATTATCTACGACCAAAAGATGCTGGGCGTACGTCACGCCGACAAGATCTATCTGCTCAACAACGCCAACCAGCACATCGGAGCGCAGTAGCTTTAAACGGAGAGGCTCTCAGCGGCGGGCGAGTTCAACCCGCCGGTTGAGCGCCTTGCCGGCGTCGGTACCGTTCGAGGCGACCGGACGCGTCAGGCCGTAACCGTAAGCGGTTAGCCGGCGGCGTGCGACGCCGTAGTGTGCGACCAGCGCATTGACGACGGCCTGCGCGCGACGCCGGCTCAACCCAAGATTGTACGCGGCGCCGCCGTCGGAATCGGTGTAGCCTTCGATGCGCATGTTCCACGAGGGGTTCGCACGCAGCACGGCGGCAATTTCGCGAATCGTCGCCTGCGATCGCGACTGGATGCGGGCGCTGGCGACGTCGAAATGAATGCCGTAGATGCGCGCGCGGCCGCCCTTCTTCTGCAGCGCTTTTGCCAACGCTTCGTTAACGTCGAACTCGATCGCCGCCTGCGCCGTCTGACCGTTCTCGCCGCTCGCGGTAAGCACGTACAGGTGCTTCCCGGCGGTCGCGCCGGCCGGCATGTGGACCGTCACGGTTAGGCGTTGCTGCGAAGCGGCCAGCGTGACGTCGCGCCGGTCGACGTTCGCGCGCCAGCCGGGGGCGCGTTCGCCGGCGAGGGCGAGCGTCACGCGTTCGGGAGATCCCGCTCCCTCCCGATCGAGAATCAAGGGGAACCGAAAATCGTGCGCGCGCCCGAACGCGACCGCACGGTACTGGGACGACAGGAGCAGCAACGCCGACGCCACGTGCGCGTTGCACGGCAGCTCGGCATCCGGCGAAATCCCGTACGCTAAGCGGTTGAGCGTGAGAGCCTGCGGGATGTGCGCCGACAGGTCGTCCACGTCGAGCCCGTCGTACACGATCAGGCCCTTTCCGTAACGCGCGTACGCGCGCACCCAACCGCTATCGCCTTTGACGTTTTTGGCAAAGAGCAGACCGCACCAATGCGGGTCGCTGGTCGCGATCACGTCGGCGTCGCCGACCTGCTGGAACGGACTCTTGAGATACGCAGCGGTGTCGACGTAGCGAGCCTTGTCGGCGGGATCGCCGCCGGCGAGAACCGAGGAGTCGGCGATGTAGAGAACGCTCCCGCGCGCTCCGCTCGCGCCCGCGTTGGACGTCACGAATGGATAGGGCACGAATGCATACGCCGACTTGGCGCACGTGTCGGCGTCGCGGATGACGAGCACGCGACCGCGCCGCACGAAATCCAACAGCGCCGCCCGCTGCGCCGGATCGGCGTCTTTGTCGACGGTGCAGCTCATCGCGAGCACGGCCACGTTCGCGCCGTTAAGATCTTTGGATGTAAGCAGCGGTAACAGATACGATTCGTAGCGATGCCCGGGAACGAGTTTCGGATCGCCCACCAACGGCGAGGCACGGCCGGGGTAGCGCGTGACGATGGCGACCAACGATCCACGGCCGGCCGCCGGTGCATCGCATCCGGGCGCCTTCGCGATCCGTCGCGCCAAGATTTCTTCGGAGCCGGAAACGCCGACGAGCAGCGACCCGCCGGCGACGACGTTGAGCGCGCCGCCATTGTCGAGCACCGCCGAACCTCCGGTGATGGGGCCGCGCCACACGTCGCGGTCGTACGTACAGGTCGCGGCGATGAGTTGGCCGTCGTGCGCGGCGGTCGCGATCTGATACGCTCCGCTCGGCGGTCCGGTGGACGGAATCGAGCCTTTTGCCGCATCGAAAACGGTATCGATGCCGGAGACGTTTTCGGCGAACGCCCATCGGCCGGCAAACGGCGCCGGCGGAACGGCGAGCGCTCCGATTGCCACGATGGATTCGATGCGCACGTTGGCGTTGGCCGGCGTACGGTCGACCCGCACGCGCAGCCAGCGGGCCGCCAACGGCGCCGGCAGCGATCCGCTCGCTTCGCCCGATTGCGCGGTTAACGCAATCGATCCCGCGTCGGTAAAGTCGCGATCGGAGCCAGTGTTCGAAGTCGCAATGACTAGCCGCGCGGTCGCACCGGCCGGCACCATCGCGGTCGCGGACAATCGCGAAATCTGCGCGACGGCCGGAAGTTCGAAAAGCAGTTCGGGCGACCCCGCGAACGCTCCGTCCGTCGCCCACGCGCCGCCGGTTGCGAGCGACTGCGCACCGAACGTTGAAGCACCCAGAGTCCACCGCCGAACGAACGTCCCACGCGCAAAACTCAGAAGGTTCGGGTTTTGCGTGGCCGCGGGCGACGGCGTCGACGACGGAGCTAGGGATGGGGGCGCCGGCGTGGGCGACGAAACTTGGGATGCGGCCGCCAAAGCCTGCGGCGTTTCCGATGCCGCCGGCGTTGGGGACGTTGTTTGCGACGCCATTGGCTGCGGCGATGGGCTGACCGCAGTGGTGCCGCGCCGGCTGCCGCCGGGGCTCGAGCAGCCCCCGACCGCGACGATGAGCGCGAGCAATCCGACCGCCGTGGGCGATCGTCTCACGGTGAGGCGCCGGCTTGCACTTGCTGCTCGGCCGCTTTGAGTGCTGGCGGGGGGCTCATCGGAGCGCACGAGGGAGGCGCCGACTGGGCCGAATCGGAGTTCAGCACGCCCGCGGCTGCTTTACCGACACAATTTGGATCGGGAACCTGATTCGTATCGCCTTGGGTCCGAACGTCGCCGGCGTTTGCCGAACCTGCGGCTGCAGCTGGGCTAGCTGCCGGCGAAATGGCGGACTGAGGTACTTGCGCCGGGGGCGTCTGCGGCGCGCTCCCCTGCGGAACGCCCGCCTGCAGCCCGCCCGACGTTTGGGCTGCGGGGCCGGCGTTTGCAGCGACGACCGCACAAGCGCGATCGCGGAACTCGATGAACGCCGCGAGCCCGGCGATTTCCAGCAAGGCGATAACGGCGACGATCCAGGTTCCCACGAGACGACGATGCGGAGGGGGCGGTGGCGATTGCATGCACCGATGCTATCGCCCCGCCGTGCCGCCACCGTGCCGCCGGCTTTATATGCCGATCTCGATGGCTTCCCAACCCGCGTTGTAGTGGCCGCCGTTCCAGCTGTTGTTGCGAATCGCTCGATCCCAGACCTCAACGTAAACCAGATAGCAGCACGGGACCATATTCGGATCGCTCCACGGGTCCCAGAGGAACTCGGTCGGTACGACGTACCCCTGGTCGGCGATGTTTCCGTTGTAGGTTTTTGACAGCGGCACGGAGGTGGTGCTTACGACGGGAATCGATAGTCCCGAGTTTCCCCGCGCGGTGACCGCGATTTGGCTCATATTCGGATCGTAGGCTTGAATCGTGACCACGATGACGCCGTCGCCCTTCCGCACCTTACCGCACTTGAGTGGGATTCGCGAGCCATCGGGCTTCTGCAGTTGGAGCGTAATGATCGGCCGCGGCAACGGGAACGGTCCCGTATTGTCGAGCCGCACGACCTGCGGACTGGAAACGCGCGTGGTGACGCCGTCGCGCACGCGAAGGCGCAAATAGTACACGCCGTCGGGAGCCGACGTCGGCCACATAAGCAGCGTTTTTTCGCCGGTCGCGAGCCGGCCGCCGTCGGAATCGGTGAGTTCGTCGACCTTAAACCATCCCGGGTCCCCGCCGCCCGATTGCGCTCGGGTGCGGAACTGCTGCCAGGGCGGCGGGACCGTCAGCTCGGGGAACGGCGGGGGCGGCACTTGCGGCGGGACTTGGTCGTAGCCGCCCTGCGGCACCACCAGAATCGGCGCGTAGGGACCGCC
>DATCGB010000366.1:0-3030 GCA_036509155.1 Candidatus Tumulicola sp.
AGCGGAACGATCGTCAGGCCCTTTTCGCCGACGCGGCTTTGCAAGTGCGCGATCTGTGCCTTGTGCAGCAGCAGCTTGCGCGGCCGGTTCGGATCGACGTTCGAGAAGCTTCCCTGTTTGTAGGTCGGCACGTGCATTCCGAGCAGCCACGCTTCGCCTTCGCGAAAACGAGCGTAAGCTTCGTTCAAACTCACCCCACCCGCGCGAATCGACTTCACCTCGGTGCCGGTAAGCACCAGTCCAGCTTCGAGCGATTCGAGAATCTGGTATTCGTGGCGCGCTCGCCGGTTGTCGATAACGGGTGAGTCGCGGCGCTTCTCTTTTTCGTCTTTCGCCTTCCGCAGCGTTTTGGATTTCACAGCGTGGGATTGCGCCGGTCGTCGGCCGCCTCGAGCGGACCGCGGGATACGAAGTTTCCGCGACCCTGCACGAGCAGCGAGCCGCCCGCGTCGAAGATCGTGGCTTCGACGCCAAGCACGTTGCGGCGCCGCCACGCGACGCGTCCGCGAACTTCGATCGGCACTTCCAACGGCACGGGCTTGCGAAAACGCACGTTGACGCTGGCGGTGACGCCGCGGTGACCGGCAAAGCCGGCCGCGTGAGCCATCGCCTCGTCGAGAAGCGCCATCACGATACCGCCGTGCGCGATGCCGCGCCAGCCCTGATACTGCGGGGCGAGCGTGACGGCGGCGCGGACCTCGTCGGGCCCGTCGGCGCGGTCGAAATGCAAATGCATCCCGACCGGATTGTCGGGACCGCACGCAAAGCAGTTTCCATCGTCAAATGGAACGTCGCTCATCGGCCCGATTCCAGACGATTGGCGAGATAATCGGGCAAGTGGGCCGCGCGGATTTTCTCCTGGACCACCGCGATCGGATAGTCGTAGCGCACCCATTGCACGCTCGCCCGGTCGGGTTCGTACAAAACGAACGATGCCTCGGGATTGAGGTCGCGCGGCTGCCCCACGCTTCCCACGTCGACGATGTAGCGCCGATCGCTTTCGAGTATCAACTCGCCGCCGTGCTGCATGTGTTTGTGCCCGATCGTTCCGTCGGGTTCGCGCACCCAGTACTCGGCGATGTGGGTGTGTCCGATGAAGACCAGCGGCGCGTCGGTCCGCTCGAACGCCTTGGCGGCGGTGCGTTTGTCCAGGATGTATTCGAAGTAGTTCACCGGCGCGCCGTGGACCAGCAAGAACTCCGGGAGGCGTAACTCGTACGGAAGCGCGTTTAACCACGTGCGGCTGTCGGCGTCGAGAACGGTTTGCGTCCACTCGATGGCCGAGCGCGCCGCGTCGTTGAAGTACTCGGTGCCGTAGTTTTCCAGCGCCGCCAGGTCGTGATTCCCGAGCACGGCGTGCCGAGCGCGCTCGCGCAGCAGTGCGACGCACTCGTTGGGGTTGGGTCCGTAACCGACCATGTCGCCCAAGCACATCAGCACGTCGTCGGGTGCGAGCATCGCGAGCACTCGCTGCAGCGACTCCAGGTTCCCATGAACGTCGGAAACGATCGCGTACCTCACGCCGCGACCTCGGCCAGTACGATTCGCAGCGCGCCGGCAAACGCCGCACGCATCGGCTGGGTGCCGGCACTCACGCGAACGTAGCGATCGAGCGGCGGGGCGCCCGGTTTGCGGATCCAAACGCCGCGCTTGAGGAGCTCGTTTACGACCCGCACCGCGCGTTGCGCGGACTGCATGTCGAGGCAGACGAAGTTCGTCCGCGACTCGATGTAACCGCAGCCCAGCTCCGCGGCGAGCGCGTAGTAGTCGGCCCGGGCGCGAGCCGTTTCGGCGACCACCCGATCGCGGAACTCGGCGTCGGCCAAGGAAGCGAGGGCGCCGACTTGCGCGTTGCGGTTGATGCCGTACTGCAAGCGAATCTTTTGAAAGGTGCGCACGTTGGCCGCGCTCGTAAGACCGTAACCGATGCGCGCGCCGGCCATGCCGTAGGCCTTCGAAAACGTCCGCATGCGGATCAGCCGGTCCTCGAACGCCGGCGGCAGCAGATCGGCGTTGCCGACAAAGTCGGCATACGCCTCGTCGAGCAGCAGCAGCGAGTCGTGAGGCAGCGCCTGGTAAAACCGGGCGACCTCTGCGGCCGGCAGAAAACGTCCGCTCGGATTGTCGGGATTCGCCAAATATACGACCGATGGCCGGCGGCCGCGCGCGATTTCCAACAGCGCGTCCAGGTCGGGCGTCCCGTCCGGACGATAGTCCGCGAACGCGAGCGTTCCACCGTAGCCGATCGCATGGTAGTTAAGCGTCGGATACGTGCCACGCGTCGTCAGCACCAGACTCCCGGGCGCGACGAACGCCCGGACGGCCAAGCCCATGACGTCGTCGATGCCGGACCCGATGCAGATCTGCTCGGGATCGCACGCGTGCTTTTGGGCGAGCGCGTCGCGCAGGTCGAGCGACTCGGGATCGCCGTACCAGGCCAAGCGCTCGAGCTGCGAACTCATCGCGGCAATCGCGCGCGGCGACGGTCCGAACGGACTTTCGTTCGCGCCCAAACGCAACAGCTCGCGCACGCCGGTTGCGCGCATCAGTTGTTCGGGGCCGACGAACGGCGTTGTAGAAGGAATCGCTTCGATCGCGGGCGTGGGACGGATCACCTGAAAACTACCAACCTCCGATAAATCGGTGGACCGTGACGGTTTCACCCGCCGAATACTCTTGCGCGGCCTCATCCACGATGAGGTAGCCGTCGGCGCGCGCCGTGAGGCTTACGGAAAACGAGTGCAGGGGAAGGGGATGCGCCAAAGGGCTCCCTCCCTCATTCCGCAACGCTACCGGAACGTACCACGTCCACCCGGCCCGGCTGCGGACGGCCCCGGCCAAGCGCGCGGTCGTCGTGGCGACGGCGGCCGGAGCGCCCACCAGCGCGGCCACAATCGGCGCGGCAACGGCTTCGAGAACCAGCAGCGCCGAGGTCGGGTTTCCCGGCAAACCGAGAATCGGTTTGTTGCCGGCGGCGCCGAGCAGCGCCGGCTTCCCCGGCCGTATGCGCAGACCGTGCACGACCACGCC
>DATCGB010000367.1:0-13316 GCA_036509155.1 Candidatus Tumulicola sp.
GTCGTAGGCGGGCGGGATGGAAGCGCTGGAGTTTTTAAAGAGCAAGATTGCCGGTTTTCCCGGATACGCTCGGGACGACGACCGCCGCCGTAGCGACGAGCTGGTCCGCTCGTACCTTGGCGAGGCGCTCGCGGACCTCGAAAAATGCTTGGGTTCTTCCACCGATTCGACGCTGGCCCAAAAGGCCGGCGACCTGCTCATCCGGGTCGCCTTCACGAACCAACACGCCTACAAAGCGTACGAGAACGCGGCCCGGACCAACGCGGATTTCGATGCGATGGCGGCCGCCGATGCCTCGACGGTTGAAGTTGCCGATCGTGCGGCGTCGACCGATGCCCCCGGCTTTGGCGCCTATCTCGATGAGGCTGCGGCCGCGCTCGACCGGCGCGACGCATGCATGAGCGGCGCGACGGTAGTCGCCGCACCGTAAGCCTACACTAACTGCAGGTCGCTAGCGTTGGACCAGGAGTCGGCGTGGCCTTCTTTTTGAATAAACCCGAGACGCCGGAAATGACCTCGCCGCCGTAGCCGCCGGTAGCGCCGTTGACGGCACTCGTGCCGTAGCCGATGACTTCGCCCTTGGCCGCATCCCAGCTCGTCGGGACCCCGAAGTCGGGTGAGAACTGCCCGATCAGCGCTTGCGTGAGTTGTCCGACCTGAGCTCGCACGACGCCGTTGACGACTTGCGCGAACAGCGACTGACCCGCATCGACCTCGTAAGTTTTGCCGGCCGTGGTGGTGACTTCAACCGGGGCGCCGGCGTCGCAGAGTTCGTACACGTTCACGCGTAACGATCCGTCCGGGCCGTATTCGATGTCGCCCTGGGTTCCGCGCACGCCGACGCTGCCGGTTGCCGTCTTGAAGGTATAGTTTGCCTTGGCGCCTTTCGGATGGTGGACCGCGAAACGCACGCGTCCGCCGTACATGACGAACGTCGCCGTGGCGATCGCAGCCTGGTTGAAAAACGCGAGTTGTACTTTGGTGTCCGAGCCCACGAGAACGCTCGAGCTGTCGGGAAGCAGTACCTGCGCCAACGATGCGTTTCCGGTGATGGCATATTCGCGATCGGCGAGGCCGATGGTGGCGTTCACGCCGAGCGGCACCGCTTTTCCGTTGGGCATCTGATGCGAAACGCTGCCTTTTTGGCTTTGCAGCTGCTTGTCGTCGGCGAGTGTGGGCATGGCGGCCGTTAACGCAAATGCGGTGGTTGCAACGGCGGCCAGGACGCAACGGCGATTCATGCCGACAACCCTTACGCGACCCCGGCTCGGGCACCTGGCGGGAACGCCGTCGCGGAACGACTAACGCGCAGGACGGTGAATCGTTTGGGGCGAGTCTGCGTCACCGCCGTCCTAACGGCGTTCGTTCCGGCGAGCCAGGCCTGCGCGGCGCCGTTGCTTCATCTCATCCCGCGGCCGGCGCACGTCGAGACCTTGCCCTGCGAGGTGCCCGCGGCAGCGCTGCGCGCGGTCGCTCCCGGATTCGATCCGGCGGCGCGCGCCGAGATCGACGAGCGCTGGCGCGCTCTAGGCATCGGCCCGTTGCGCAAGGTGAGGCCGCAAGCGGCGACGATATTGATGCGCCGCGACCCGGCGATGGGATCGCAAGCCTATCGCCTGACGGTTCGCGACGGCCGGGCGCGGATCGAGAGTTCCGATGCGGCCGGCGCGTTCTACGGTGCGATGACGCTGGCGCAACTGCCGGCGCGCCGAGAAAGGAACGTCTGGACGGTCCCGTGCGTGCGGATCGAAGACGCTCCCGCACTGCGCTGGCGAGTTCTGTCCGACGACGTCTCGCGCGGCCCCGTGCCCACCATGCACTATTTCGAAGAGCGAATTCGAACGATTGCCGCCTTCAAGATGAACGGCTACTCGCCGTACATGGAACACGTTTTCGTGAGCCCGAGCGACCCGCTTCCCGCGCCGCTCGACGGCATTACGCCAACGCAGCTGCGTGCCTTAGCCGCATATGCCGCGCGGTTTCACGTCGCGTTGATTCCCGAGCAGCAGACGTTCGCGCACATGCACAACACGCTGCGCGTCGAGGAATACGCGCCGGCGGCCGGCCTGCCGCACGGATTTTTGATCGCGCCCAACGTCCCGCTCGGATCGGAATACCTCGCCCGAGTCATCGGGCAGGAGCTGGCGGCGGTTCCGCATCCGCCGTTTTTCCACATCGGCTCCGACGAGACGGCGACGCTGGGTCTGGGTCGAACGCAGGCCTACGTCGCGCAGCGGGGGCTTTCGGCGACGTTTGCCGATCACGTGGTCGCGATGAACCGGCTCATCGCGCCATCCGGCGCGCGCCTGATGCTGTGGGACGACGCGATCGAAAAAGATCCAGGCATCATGAAGCTGATTCCACCCACGGCCGTGGTGGTCAACTACCACTACGGAGACGAAGCGACCTACGCGCCCTATATCGACCGGATCGCGCGTGGAGGGTTCGACCAAATGGTAGCGCCCGGCGCCAGTAACTGGGACGAAATCTTTCCGGCCGTCGATACGGCGCTGGCCAACGAGCGGCGATTCATCGACGAAGGCAAACGCGCGCACGTCCTCGGTCTCTTTATGACCGTCTGGCACGACGACGGCGAAACGCTCTATGAAGCGACGTGGTATCCGGTGCTGTACGCGGCGGCGGCGGCGTGGCAGAACGGCGACCTCGACCCCAAGGCCTTCGCGGCGGATTTTCCCGGCGCGTTCTTCGGCGCCGACGATCCGCGCTACGCCGGCGACGTCGCCAAGCTCGCGGTCATACTGCGCGCGCTCGAAGCCGCGCCGTACGATCGCACCAACGCACTTTTTTGGACCGACGCGTTCGATGCCGCCGGCGCCCGCATGGCGAAGGTCGACTTGCCGCAGATCCGCCTGGACGCCGAGGCAGTCGAGAAGCACCTCTATTTCGCGCACCCGCCGCTGCACGCTAACGCGGCCTTCGTCATGTTTCTGGCGGCCCGACGTTACGACGCGCTGGCGCGGAAGTTTCAAATTGCCGCGGAAGTGCGCGACATGTACGCCGACGCGGCCGCCCACGTGAACGATCCCACCGGCCCCTCGCTGCGCGATCTTTACTGGTGCCGCTACTGGATGTGGGAGCTGCGCGACGCCTACGAGGATCTAGCCCCGCTCTACGCTCGGGCGTGGCGCTACGAAAGCCGCGACGGCCATCTGCCGAGCAATTTGGAGCGCTACCATCTCGCGGCGGCCCGGGCGATTCACTACGCCGACGCATTTTACCGCGCAACCTACGATGGCTACGTCCGCGCGAAAACGCTTCCGCCGCTGAGCGATGTGCTGACGCCGTGAGCGCGGCCCTCATCCTCGCGGTATTCGTCGTTTTCGCGATACTGATGTATCTGCGCCGGCTGCCGGCGCTGGTCGCCGTGCCGCTGATGGCCGTCGTCATGTCGCTGGCGGCCGGCGTGGGCGTCGCGCAACTCGGGCCGATCGTCGCCGGCGGTGCGGCCGTGCTGGCGCCGGTATACGTCGCGGTCGTCTTCGGCGCGCTGCTCGGGCGCGTCACGCTGGACACGGGGATCGCCCGCGCGATGGTCAACCTCGCGGCCGAGTACGGCGGCGAGCGGCCGTTCGTGCTGGCGCTCGGACTATGCGCGATCGTCGCGCTGCTCTTTACGTCGCTGTCCGGCTTGGGCGCGATCATCATGGTCGGTTCGATCGTACTGCCGATCATGATGACGACCGGGGTGCCGCGCACGATCGCGGCGACGCTGTTTCTCATGGCGTTTGCGCTCGGGTTCATTTTCAACATCGTGAACTGGACGTTCTATACCAAATACTTTGGGGTCGTGCCCGAGCAGCTCGTGCGCTACGCGATCGTGCTCGCAATCGTCGACGCAGTCGCGCTGGTCGTTTACGCGGCAATCGCGTTCCGCCGCGAACGCGGCTACGCGACGTGGGCCGTAACCTCGAAAGGCGACGATGCGGCCGCACGCGTGCCGGCGATCGCACTGTTGACGCCGCTGTTGCCGTTGATTCTCTACTACGCGCTGCACGTCGAAGCGGCGCCCGCTTTCCTGATATCCGCGATCTTCGGCGTGCTGGTGACCCGTCCGCGCGACGCCGTCCAAACGGTGCTGGCAGCGGCGATTCGCGGCGTCGAAGACGTGGCGCCGGCCGTGCTGCTGTTCATGGGCATCGGCATGCTGCTGGTCGCGACCAAACAGCCGCAGTTTGCGGCGGCGCTGGCGCCGCTGGCGGCCGGCGGCTGGATCCGAAATCCGATCGCCTACGTGGCGGTGTTCGGCCTGGCCAGCCCGCTGGTGCTCTATCGCGGGCCGCTCAACCCGTTTGGGGTCGGCATCGCGATCTTTACGGTGCTGTTGGCATCCAACACGATCCCGCCGGTCGTTCTCGTTGCGGCGATCATGGCGGTCGTGCAAGTGCAAAACGTTTGCGACCCGACCAATACTGCTAACGTCTGGGTCGCGAACTTTACCGGCGTTTCGATCGACACGATCACCAAACGCACGCTCCCGTTTCAAACGGGCGTGGCGATCGTGGCGACCGCGATGGTCGCGATCGCGTCGCCGGCGCTCTTCGGGTTACGGGCGTTTGCGGGACCGATCCCGGCGGCGCGGGCCGACGCCGCCGGGGCGGCCGCGTCCGGGCTTTACGCACCGGCGCAGGCGCGCAACCGGATCGCGGTCGGTAACGACGCCACGCCGCTAGCGCCGGCCGCGGCCCAGGCCGCAATTGCCGAACTCAACGCCGCCGGGTGGACCGCGTACGGGTCGCGCGACGACCCCAACGCGAGCGACTGCGCGCGCAAGCCGTACGCCGCGTACGCGTTCGTCACGACGTCGAGCTTCACGCTGATCGAGGGGACCGACTTCGACGTCGGGCTGCGGCTCGAAGACTGCGGCGGCTGGATCGTCAACGAGTGGCACGACCACCGCGTTTCGGCGGCGCCGCCGGCGGCAACCGACGCGCGCGAACACGCGCTCGCCGACGTGGCCGCGCTGCGCGCTTGGGCCAAAGCCGAGCCGGTTCGCAGCGCCAACCTTTTTGGGCTCGGGGTGGCCGCGACCGCGGCGGACCGGCCGAGTTATTTTTACGCCATGTTCAAAACCGTGGATGGAAACATGCGCGCGTACGTGCGGGCGGGCGGTCCGGCGTACGCCGCGGGCCTGCGCTCGGGCGACGTCATCGACAAGCTCGATGGGAAGTACTGGTGGGAGTACGGCACGTATCAAACCCAGCAGCGGGCGTACGATGGAAAGCCGCACGCATTTGAAATCGAGCGGGCGGGAAAAATTCTCGACGTTCGGCTGGGCGTGCCCTTTGCAATGGAAGGACGAACGTAGTGTCGCGAATCGACTCGAAACTGGTGGAGTTTTGCGACCGGCACGAAATGGCGCATCTCGAAGGCCTCAAAGAGCTGATTGCGATTGCGTCGGTATCGGCCGATCCGCAATGCCGTGCCGACGTGCGGCGCTGCTGCGAACGTCTGGTCGAATGGATGGGAGCGATCGGGTTGAGCGCACGACTGCTCGAGACCGACGGCAACCCGCTGGCGTACGGGCAGTGGTGCGACGCTCCCGGCCGGCCGACCCTGCTGATCTACGGCCACTACGACGTGCAGCCGGTCGATCCGATCGAACGCTGGATCAGCCCGCCGTTCGAAGGCACGGTGCGCGACGGCAAGATTTTCGGACGCGGATCGGTTGACGACAAGGGACAGGTCGTCATGCACCTGGCGGCAATCGAGGCGCACTTGCGAACGCGCGGGAGCCTGCCCATCAACGTGAAGATCGTCGTCGAAGGTGAAGAGGAGATCGGCTCGCCGAATTTCGACGCGGCCGTCGAGCGCTACCGCGACGAGTTCGCGGCCGACGTGGCGGCGATTTCCGACACGGCCGTGTACGCCCAAGACGTTCCCTCGCTGACGACCTCGCTGCGGGGCCTGGTGCACTGGGAGATTACCGTGCATGGGCCGTCGCAAGACGTACATTCGGGATACTATGGCAGCCTGATTCGCAATCCGATCGAGGCGCTCGCGACGATCCTCGCCGGACTCAAAGACGCCGATGGCCGCGTAACCGTTCCCGGCTTCTACGACGGCGTTCCGGAACTCGATTTCGAGCAAACCACGCGGCTGCAGGCGCTGCCGTACGACGAAGCGCGCGAAGCCGCCCAGTTGGGCGTTCCCGAGCTTGCCGGCGAACGAGCGCGCGGCCCGCTCGAACGCATGTGGTTTCGCCCGACGCTCGAGTGCAACGGCATGTGGGGCGGTTACAACGGTCCGGGCAGCAAGACGATCGTGCCGAGCTGGGCGAAGGCGAAGCTGTCGGCACGTTTGGTCGGCCGGCAGGATCCGTTGCGCGTGCGCGCACTGGTCGCGCGCTACGTCGAAAAACTCGCGCCGTCGGGCGTGCGCTTGCAAATCGTCGACGAGGGCGCCGTCCGCCCGATCGTGGTTGCGCGCGATCATCCAGCGGTCGCGGCCGCGGCCCGCGCGATGGAGGCGGGCTTCGGCAAGCCGCCGGTATTTATCGGCACGGGCGGCTCGATCGGTCCGGTCGCGACCTTCGACCGCGTTCTGCATCTGCCGCAGGTGCTGATCGGACTGGGACTCCCCGACGACCACATCCACGCGCCCAACGAGAAGTTCGATTTGGGGCAGTTCTTCGGCGGGATAAAAACCATCGCCGCCTTCTACGACGAGTTGGCGAGTGCCGGCAACCTCGGCGGCGCCGGCCGTGGCTGACGAACGCCGGTCGACGCAGCGCTTTAGCGATCGCGCGCAGGCATATGCCGCGTACCGGCCGTCGTATCCGCAAGAAGCGATCGACGCGGTGCTCGCCGGATTGGGCGACCCCAGCGGCCTGACCGTCGCCGACATCGGCGCCGGAACCGGCATCTCGTCGCGCCTGTTTGCGGATCGCGGGGCCAACGTCGTCGCCGTCGAGCCGAACGCCGCGATGCGCGCCGCGGCGCAGCCGCATCCGCGCGTGCAGTGGCGCAGCGGGACGGCCGACCATACCGGTCTGGCCGGCGCCAGCGTCGACGTGGCGGTCGTCTGCCAGGCGTTTCACTGGTTCGCTACGCTGCGGGCGATGAACGAGTTCGCCCGTATCGCCCGGCGACGTGCCGCGATTCTGCAGTACGAGCGCGACGAGCGCGACGCGTTTACCAAGGCGTACGGAGACGTCGTGCGCGCGTACGCGCGCGACGATACCGAGGCGCTGCGAATGTACGCGCTGGCGACGTTCGCGGACTTTCCGAACGCGCCGGTCGCGCGAACGGCGTTTATGTCGCGCCAGACGCTCGACCTCGACGGCGTTTTCGGACGGGCCGCGTCGTCGTCGTACCTGCCGAACGACGGTCCCGAGCGCGGCGCGTTACGGCGCGATCTTGCGGCGGCGTTCGACCGCTATCAGCGCGGTGGCACGGTCGATCTCGCGATGGTCACGTTCGCGCTGGTCGCCGACTTTCCGTGACGAGCGCTGCGGGCGGCGGCGAGCCGGCGCGGCGCCTGCGCCTGGGCATCGACGTCGGCGGCACGTTCACCGACGTGGTGGCAATCGACGCCGTTACGCGCGAGCTGGTCGCGCGCGTCAAGGTGCCGACCACGCACGACGCCCGCGAAGGCGTCGCCGCCGGAATCGTGACGGGCATCGATCGGCTGCTGCGCGCGTCGAACGTACGCGCCGGCGACGTAGCCTTCATCGCTCACTCAACGACCCAAGCCACCAACGCGCTCTTGGAAGGCGACGTCGCCGAGGTCGGCGTGATCGGATTGGTAGGCGGTTCAGGATGGTTCGCGCGCCGGCAAATGCGCTTCGGTCCGGTAGTGCTCGCGCCGGGCATGGCGCTGGTCGCGGACTTTCAGTTCGCGCGCTCGAGCGATCGACGCGCGATTCGCGAAGCGGTCGATCGCGCGATCGCGGGCGGAGCGGGCGCGATCGCCGCCAGCGAACCGTTCGGCGTCGACCGCCCCGAAGCCGAATCGTTGGCCGCGGACTACGCGCGCGAGCGCGGCGTCGACGCAACCACCGGGCACGACGTCAGCTCGATGTACGGTCTGCGCGCGCGCACGCGAACGGCCGCGCTCAACGCGGCCATGCTTCCGCGGATGGTGCGCACCTCACGCATGACCGCCGCGGCCGTGGCTCGCGCCGCGATTCCGGCGCCGCTGATGATCATGCGCAGCGACGGCGGCGTGATGGACGTCCGCGAAATCGAACGCCGCCCGATTCTCACGCTGCTCTCCGGGCCGGCCGCCGGGATCGCCGGCGCCCTGCTGTACGAAAACCTCACCGACGGGATCTTCATCGAGGTCGGCGGCACCAGTTCGGATTGCTCGGCCATTCGCGGCGGACGCCCGCAGATGCGTCCGGCCCGGATCGGCGGTCATCGCACGATGCTGCAAACGCTCGACGTCCGCACGCTCGGCATCGCCGGCGGCAGCATGCTGCGGATTGGGGTTGCCGGCATCGTCGACGTCGGTCCGCGCAGCGCGCATATCGCCGGGTGCGAATACGCGTGTTTCGTCGATGACGAAACCCGGATCGATGTGGCGCACCTCGAAACGATCGCGCCGTCGAAACGCGATCCTGCCGGCTACGCGGTGCTGGTCGCGCGCGACGGCGGGCGCATCGCGCTCACGACCACCTGCGCGTCCAACCTGCTGGGCGCGGTACCGGAGGGAGCGTTTGCGCGCGGAAACCCGAGCGCGGCGCGGCGGGCGTTTGCGGTACTGGCGCGGCACGTCGGGGGCGACCCGGAGTCGTTGGCACGATCGGTTCTCGACATCGCGACGCACAAGCTGCGCGCGGCCATCGACGAACTCATCGCGGACTACGATCTCGACCCGGCGCAGGTTGCGCTCGTGGGCGGCGGCGGCGGTGCGGGCGCGATCGTTCCCTACGCAGCACGCAAAATAGGGCTGCCGTTCCGGATCGCGCGCGACGCGGAAGTGATCGCGCCGATCGGCGTCGCGCTCGCGCTCGTCCGCGACGTCGTCGAACGAACGATCGTTGCGCCTACGCCCGAAGACATCGCGCGAATTCGCCGCGAGGCCACGGATCGAGTCGTGGCCTCCGGCGCGGCGCCGGAACGCGTCGAGGTAACCGTCGAGATCGACTCGCAGCGCAATCGCGTGCGCGCGACCGCAGCGGGGGCGACGGCGCTGGTGGATGCGGTTGCCGGCGACGCGATCGACGAGTCAGAGCGGCGAGCGGCGGCGGCGCGATCGCTGCGATGCGACCCCGGCGAACTCGAGCGCACCGAGTTGACGGCCGCGCTGGTCGCCTACGAGCGGGGCACGAACCTGCGGATCGTCGACGAGCGCGGCGTCGTGCGCTTGGCGTTGCGCGGCGCGGCGCTGCTGCGCACCACGGCCGGCCAGGTAGAAGCGCGCGTTCGCGAGGCGATCGAACGAGCCACGCGATTCGGCGACGTCGGGCGCGCGCTGCCGGCGCTGTACCTCGTGCGCGGCGCCCGAGTTGCGTCGTTCGACGGATTGGCCGGCGGCGAACAAGCGGTCGCGCTCGCGCGCGAAGATCTCGAAGGCTGCGACCCGAACGAACCGATCGCCATCCTCACGGTCTCCCGCGAGGCATAAACGCTCGCTAGTTTACCGGCGGCTGGCGCACCGCAAGCCGCTCGACTTCTTCGATAGCGACCGTGCTCTTGTGCCGCCCGTAAGCGAAGTAGAACACGAGACCAACCGCCAGCCAAATCAGAAACCATAGCCACACGATTGGGAAGAATCCCCATGCGACCGGATTGCCGACTTTTAGGTAGTAGATCAGTCCCAGAGCGGTCACTGCCGACAGCACCGGAATGATGTAGGGACCGAACGGAAGTTGGAACTGCCCGCGGACCTCTGGGTGCCGGCGTCGCAGAATCGGCACCGAGATCGATACTAGGATGAATGCCATCAGCGTGCCCATGTTGGTGAGCGATCCCACGATGTCGATCGGCGTCAGCGCGGCGATAATCGCGATGCAGATTCCGAAGAACGCGGTCGAGAAAATCGGCGTGCGCCACGTTTTGTGGACGCGCGTGAACGACGACGGGATCAACCCGTCGCGCGACATTGCGTAAAAGATCCGGCTTTGCCCGAACATCATCACCAGCAGAACGGTGGTCAAACCGGCGATCGCTCCGAGCGAGATGATCACGCCGGCCCAGCCGAGACCGACGTAGTTCATGGCAAACGCGACCGGAAACGCGACGTTGAGTTTAAAGAACGGCACCATGCCGTTGAGGATCGCAACGACGATGATGTACAGGACCGTACACACCAAGAGGCTGACGATGATGCCGAAGGGTAAATCTTTGCCGGGATTTTTGGCTTCTTCGGCGGTGGTCGAGACCGCATCGAACCCGATGTACGCAAAGAAGATGAAGGCCGCGCCGCCCAGCATTCCGGTCCAGCCGAACGGGAAGTATCCGCCCATGCCGGCCGGGCCGCCCGGCGGCAAGTGGTAGTTGGCGCCGTCGATGTGCCCGAGCCCAACGATGATGAAGAAGAAAACGATCAAGAGTTTGATCGCGACGATGACCGCGTTGACCGAGCCGGATTCACGCGTTCCGCGCGCCAAGAGCGCCGTGATAATGAGGATGATCCCGGCGGCCGGCAAGTTCGCGTGCCCCGAAACGCCGGCTTGACCGGCCAGGCCCCAGTGCGGTCCGTTAGCCCACTCGGGCGGGATGTTAAGCCAGCCGAGCCCGGGCGCGGCCGCGGCTTGGTGCAAAATGTTCGTGAAGTAGCCCGACCACCCGATGCTGACGGTTGCGGCACCGAGCGCGTATTCCAACACGAGATCCCAGCCGATGATCCAGGCGAGAAACTCTCCGAGGGTCGCGTAGGTGTAGGTATACGCGCTTCCCGAGATCGGAATCTTGCTGGAAACTTCGGCGTAACACAACGCGGCCAGCGCGCTGACGAGCCCGGCGACGACGAACGAAATCGTCAGCGACGGGCCGGCGCGCGTTGCCGACGCAACGCCGGTCAGAACGAAAATTCCCGTGCCGATAATCGCGCCGATGCCCATGGCGGTCAGCGCCCACGGACCCAGCGAACGCTTGAGCGCGTGTTCGCTGCTCTCGTCGCTGCCCTCGGCTAGAATCCGCGAGAGGGGCTTGACCCGTTGAAATAGCAGCATTGCGTTCCTGAAATATGCCCTTAGCGCCCGACTCCCTGGTTTTTGCGCGGCTTTTGTCTGAACTGCACGAGAATGGCCCGGCCCATGCGCGGCGAACTTGCCGGACGTGCTCGAGTACGACGTGCTCGTCGTCGGCGGCGGGAATGCGGGATGCGCGGCGGCCATCGCGGCCGCGCGGCACGGGGCGCGAACGCTCCTCGTGGAGCGCTATGGCTTTCTGGGCGGGACGGCGACGGCCTCGATGGTCGGTCCGTGGATGACCTTTCACTCCGGCGACGATCGGATCGTGGGCGGGATAGCGCAAGAAATCGTCGAGCGTTTGATGCGCAAGGGCGCCTCGCCCGGACATATCCACGACTCGTCCGACTACGTCGCGACGATCACGCCCTTCGACCCCGAAGTCCACAAGGCGCTGCTCTTCGAGATGATGCGCGAAGCCGGCGTGAACCTGCTGCTGCACGCCTACGTCCTGTCGACGCGCGTCGAAGGCGACACCGTTCGTGGCGCCGGCTTCGCGACCGTGGGCGGGATTCGCGACTATGCCGGCCGGGTCGTCATCGACGCGACCGCCGACGCGATCGTCGCGGCCTCGGCCGGCGTCCCGACGCAGCAGGGCGACGAGCGCGGCCGCGTGCAGCCGGCCAGCTTGATGTTTCGTCTGAGCCACGTCGACCTGAACGAACTCGCGGCCTACGTGCGGGCCCGTCCGGAGCAGATGCGCACGTCGCTGAAAACGGCGGAGCGAACCGCGCCGGCGCTGACCGCGGTCGCCGGCCTGTACGAACTCTGGGAGCGTGCGAGGCGGGAGGGCGTCGTCGACGTTCCGCGCGAGGTCGTGTCGTTTTTCGTGTCGCCCTACCCCGACGAAGTGACCGTCAATATGACGCGCGTCACCAACATCGACCCGCTCGATCCCGACGACTTGACGCGCGCCGAAATCGAAGCCCGTCTCCAGGTCATGCAGCTATTCGACTTCTTTCGAGCGCGCGTTCCGGGTTTCAAGAACGCCCGGCTGGCGGCAACCGGCGCGCAAGTCGGCATTCGGGAATCGCGGCGCATCGTCGGGCGCTACACTTTGACGGCCCAGGACGTCTTGGAAGCGCGGCAGTTCGACGACGCCATCGCTCGCAGCGCGTATCCGATCGACATTCACAATCCGTCCGGAACGGGAACGACGACGCGGCGCCTGGCTCCGGGCGAGAGCTACGAAATTCCCTACCGCTGTTTGGTGCCGGTCGATCGCGAGCAGCTGCTGGTTGCGGGACGCTGCATTTCGACGACTCACGAAGCGCTCGCGTCCACCCGCTTGACGCCGACCGTTATGACTCTTGGCCAGGCGGCGGGAACGGCGGCAGCGCTTGCATGCGCGCGCGGCGTGCGCGTCGGCGACGTCGACACGGCCGATCTGCGCGCGCGCTTGACAGCCGACGGCGTCGACTTGCGCAGGCCGTCATGAACGCCGCGATCGCGCGCGCCCGCGCGTACGGCGTGGCCGTCGCCTTCGCCGATTTGGGCGAGTGGGGATCCAGCGAACTGCGCTCGGAATACGATCCCAGGGGTCCGGCAATTCGGCTCAACATTCGCGTCGCCGAGCGGTTCGCGCCCAACGAACTCGGCGAGTTCGTGACGCATGCGATCGCCCACGAGCTGTACCATCATCGGGAACGGATCGGCGAGGTTGCCACGATCGCCGATCCCGGGGCGCGCGAGCGAGCGGCCGACGATTACGCGCAGGCTCTGTTGCGGCGCGAGCGCGCGTGACGGCGACGCCGTTTTTCGTCGCCGGAATCGACGGTGGGCAAAGCTCGACGCGAGCGGTCATCGGCGATCGCGCCGGGCGGACGATCGGCGTGGGCCGCGCCGGCCCGGCCGATGAAGTCGGCGCCGGCCCGGATTCAACGCGCCTGCACGACGCGCTGCGCGACGCACTGTCGGACGCCCGCTCGAATGCCGGGCTGCCCGAGAGCGTTCGGTTCGCCGCGATCGTCGCCGGCATCAGCGGCTATGAAGGGCGTGTCTATGGAAAGCCGCCCGACTTGCCGGCGGCCCGGCTGGTGCTGGTGCACGACGCGCCGGTCGCACACGCCGGGGCGCTGGGCGGCGAACCGGGCGTCGTGGTGATTGCCGGGACGGGATCGGTCGTGTACGCGACCGGCGGCCCGAGCGAACGGATGCTCGG
>DATCGB010000368.1:0-16176 GCA_036509155.1 Candidatus Tumulicola sp.
CGCGCCGCACAATCGTGCCGGCCCTGTTTCGGCGACGCGATCTCCCGTATCTCGAGCCGGCGATTTTCGAGCCGGAGTTCGAGCGCCGGCTGACGGCAAGCTGGATCGGCGGCGGGGCGGAAGCGGGCGCCCCGGCGATCGCGCTCGCGCTGCGCGAACGGCTCGAGCGATACGCCGCGCGCGTCCCGCGCGACCGGGCCGCGATTCTTTGCACGGCCGCGCTGCGCCCGATGCTGGCCGATTTCTTGCTGCGGTCGGGCTTGCGGGTGGGCGTTTACGCCTACGGTGAGCTGCCGAGCGAGCTGGAATTACGTCCCGCCGACGTAGTGGACCAGGCCGCCCTTGCGTTATAATCGGGGTTCAGGAGCGGCTCAGCTTTCCCGCCGAGGGCGGTCCCAACGGAGGGAACGTCCGGCGCGGATACGCAGATGGCAGCTTCTGCCGGAGGATCGCCCGATGCGCCGCCCGTTGTGTGTTCTCGTCCTCACCTCGTTGCTCGCCGGCTGCGGCACGCTCGGCAGCTCGTTGCCGTATCACTCGGCGGGGGAAGACTCGATGGGCATGACCGTCGAGCAGTACGCCATCGGCCGGCTGCCGGCCGACCACCGCCCGTCGGCCTGCCCGAAGACGGGCGCGCATGCCACGCCCGCCCCCGGTCCGCGCTTCCCTTCCCGGCGCTGCGGTAAGAGGTAGGGCCGCCCTGCGCCGGCCGTTTGACATGCGACGGCAGGCCTGATAGCGTGAAAGCGTTAAAGTCTACCGGCCCGGCGGGCAACCGTTGCGGGCCTTTTGTTTGCACCGCTTTTTTCGGACGCCAATGAGCTGGAATAACCTCAAAACGCCATTTAAGGCGTTGGTCATTATCGCGGTCGTCGCGCTGTCGATTTGGTCGATTCTGCCCGTTCAATCCAAGATTCGTCTCGGTTTGGACCTCGAGGGCGGCTCGCGCCTGTTGCTGCAGCTGTATCCGACCGCGCAAGTGCCCAAGATCACATCGCAAGTTCAGGCCCAGACGCGCGAGGTCATCGACCGCCGTATCAACGGTTTGGGCGTTTCCGAGCCGTCGATCAGTAACGTCGGCTCGGATCGCATCCTGGTCGAGCTTCCCAACGTGAAGAATCCCGACGAGGCCGAACGCGTGCTCAAAGAAGTGGCGGTGCTCGAATATAAAATCGTGCCGCCGGAGGTGAGTCAGAAGGCCGAAGCCGATCTGAACCTCATTAAGAGTGCCAACGTGCCCGCGAAAGACAAGGCCGCCGCCGAAGCCTACGTCGCGCTCGGAGCGTATGACGCCAGCGGCAACGTCGTCTATTCGGGTAACGAGCTGAAGGCCGCGCAGGCCGGCTTCGATCAGAGCAATCAGCCCAACGTCCTGTTCCAGACGAAGAATCCGGCGAAATTCGGAAAGCTTACCACCGCGAACGTCGGGAAGCTGCTGGGCATCTTTCTCGACAAGCGCTATGTCTCGGCGGCGGTCATTCAAAGCCCGATTTTCGCTAGCGGAGAGATTCACGGCACGTTCACGCAAGAGCAGGTCACGACCCTGGCTAACGAGTTGAACGCCGGCGCGCTGCCCGTCACGGTGAAGATCGTCGAAAAAGAAACGATCGGTCCGACGCTGGGCAAGATCGACTTAATCCAGTCGATGCGCGCGTCGATCCTCGGCCTCGGGCTCGTGCTGATCTTCATGCTCGTGGTCTATCGCCTTCCGGGTTTGCTCGCCGACATCGCGCTGGCAATTTACGTTCTCGTGATGATGGCGATTCTCGCCGTTTCGCACGCGACGCTGACCTTGCCGGGAATCGCCGGGTTCGTACTGTCGATCGGTATGGCGGTCGACGCCAACGTGCTGATCTTCGAGCGCATCAAAGAAGAGCTTTGGAACGGCAAGACGATGCGCGCCGCCGTTCGGGTTGGATTTCAGCGGGCGTTTTCGGCCGTCTTCGACAGCCACTTCACGACCATCGTGGGCGCCGGCGTGCTGTACTCGCTCGGCACCGGAACGGTAAAGGGATTCGCCTTCACGCTCTTCTGGGGAACGGTCGTTTCGCTGGTGACGGCCGTCTTCGTCACCCGCTTCTTCGTCGACGCGCTGGTCGACAACGACATCGCGACGACGCCGGAACTCTACGGCATCAAGCGCGAAGAAGTCGGCATTTTTGCGAAAGCGGGGACGTAGCCGATGCTCTTTCGCCGCCTGAACTGGAATATCGTCGGATGGTTCAAGATCGTCTCGACGATTTCGTATCTCGTCATCGCGCTGGGCATCGGGTCGATGTTCTTCCACGCCTTCCAAGGCGGCCAGGGTTTCCAGGCCTCGCGCCTGCTGCGTCTGGGCCTGTCGTTTACCGGCGGCACCGACATCGCCGTGCGGTTTACGCGGCCGACGACGACCGACCAAGTAAAAAAGGCGCTGTCGGGCCTCGGCCTGACCGACGAGTCGGTCACGACCGCCGGCACCGCCGGCGATAGCTTCCACATCGAAACCCAAACCTCGTTCGCCAACGACTCGGTCCCGCTGTGGAACGCGCTCAACGCGGTCGCCCCGGTCGACCGGGCGTCGTCGTCGGTCACCGCCGTCGGACCGTCGCTCGGACGCGAGTATCTGATCAAGGGCCTGTGGGCGCTAGTCATCGCGCTGAGCATTCAGTTCCTCTACATCGCGTTTCGTTTTGGCTGGAACTACATCTTCGGGTTGGTGACGGTCATCGCGCTGGTCCGCGACGCCGCCATGATGATCGGCATTTACGCGCTTGCCGACCGGCGCGCCGACGACGCGTTTCTCGCCGCGGTCTTGACCGTGATCGGCTACTCGGTCATGGATACGATCGTAATTCTCGACCGAATACGCGAGAACACCAAGCTGATGGCGGGCGCGCCCTACGAGACGATCGTCAACGAGTCGATCAAGCAGACGATGACGCGTTCGTTCAACACGCTGGCGACCGTCGTCATCACGCTGGTCGCACTGCTGGCGCTCGGCGGCGTGAGCCTCAAGAACTTCGCGTTCGCGCTACTGGTCGGCATCGTGTCGGGCGGTTATCACTCGATTTTCTTTTCTGCGCCGTTGGTGCTCCAGTTCCGCAAGCGTCAGCTCGAGGCGTCGTTGCGGCGCCGTCGCGCCGGCCTTGCCACCGACCGCACCGCGACCTCGCGGTCGCACTCCGACTCGACCGCGTTGCAAAGCCGCGGCGGCATGGCACGCGAGGATATCGTCGCGGCTCGCCGCGAACGCCGCCAGAAGGCCAAGTCGGCGCGCCCGGTCGCTCCGTCGGGTCCCGCGCGATACAAGAAAAAGCGCGCCGACGCCGCCGGCGGGGTCGCCGTCGAGGACGCCTATGCGGGCGAGGCCGAAGGAATCGATCCGTTGGACGCCCAGAACGCCGGGTTACATGAAGCGGCATTTGAACAAGGTCACGAAGAGATCCGACTCAACCTCGACGAGTTCGAAGCTCCCGCCGCGCAGCCCGGTGCCCCCGGAGCGCCGCCCGAGGAAGAAAAGCCCTAGCCGACTGCCGCCGCCGACGGCTTCGGAGCGGGCGTTCGAAGCCGCGCTCGCCGCGTTGAACGGCGGCGCTCCCGAGCCGCCGAAGCCCCGCGCCGAACGGTCTGATTCTCAGGCTGCGTTCGTCGAGCGGGCGTTTGCGCGCAGCGCGGAGTACCTGCGCGATCGCTACGCGCGCATCGCCGAAGCCACGACGTTTTACACGAAGATAGCCGGGGTCTCGTTCGAGGGGCGTCAGGACGTCATCGGCGGACTGCGCGCCGGCGTCGAACTCGAACTCGAACGCCAGCCCGAGAACCCGCACGACCCCAACGCGATCGCCGTCCGGTACGGCAGCTTGCCGCTCGGGTTTATCAAGAAAGGCATCGCGCTGCATCTCGCGCCGGCGATCGACTCCGGCACGCGCTATCGGGCTCGCGTGGCCTCGCTTACCGGCGGCGGCGAGAAGCACCGTGGCGTCAACCTTTTGGTCGAGCGCGACGCGGTCGCAACGATTGCCGGGCGCGAACGCGGTCGCGAAAAACTGCGGGAGGCCTGGGACGGCGACGCCGAGCGCATTCGTGCCGCGCTGATCGGAGCGTCGCAGCCGCACGCGGCGCAGCGCGACGTTCTCGAACGCGTCGCGCAGGGCCGCAATACGCTGGCCGTGCTCGGAACCGGGCGGGGAAAATCGTACTGCTTCCAGTTCTCCGCCGCGCTGCGAGCGTTTGCCGCCGGCGATAAAACGCTGGTCCTCTACCCGCTGCGTGCCTTGGCCAACGACCAGTACGAGGCCCTGACGCGCACGCTCGATCCGCTGGGGCTGCGGATTCATCGGGCCAATGGTTCGATCGGCAACGACGAGCGCGAGGATTTATTCGAGGCGTTGCGCGAGGGAGCGTGGGACATAGTGCTGGCGACGCCGGAGTTTCTCGATTTTCACCGCGAAGCGTTCGCCGGGAAGAGCCGGCCCGCGTTCGTCGTAGTCGACGAGGCCCACCACGTGCACGAATCGCGCCATCGCCCCGCCTACGCGCGCTTGAGCGACACGATCCGCGCGCTCGGAAACCCGCAGGTTCTGGCGCTCACGGCGACGGCCGGCGACGGCGCGTTCGCCAAGATCGTCGCGGATCTGCGGATCGAATCGTGGGTGATCGATCCCACCATTCGAGAGAACCTTGCGGTCGTGGATGCGCGCAACCAAAAGAATAAGACGGCTTATCTGATCGAACTTTTTGGGGGCGGTGCCAAGGGCATCGTGTACTGCAACTCGCGCAAGGATACCGCCGAAGTTGCCGACGCGATGCGCAAGCACCTTGGCGACGAAGTCATGTTCTACCACGCCGGGATGCCGACCGCCGACCGCCACGAGGTCGAGCGTTTGTTTCGGGAAGGCGGCTTGCGCGTCGTGATCGCCACCTCGGCATTCGGCGAGGGCATCGATCTGCCCGACGTCGCGCACGTCGTGCTCTATCACCTGAATTTCGATTTCGCCGAGTTCAACCAGCAGGCCGGCCGAGCCGGGCGCGACGGCGCTCCCGCGCAGATTCACCTGCTGTATGGAGAATTCGATCGCCGTCTCAACGACTACCTGATCGATATCGACGCGCCGACGTTATCGGTTCTGCGCGCGGTCTATCGCGGCATGCGAGGCATGGCTCGCGATGGCGTGCTGCGCGCCGGCAACGCCGATATTGCGGCGACCCTCGATCTCGACAAAGTTCGCGACCGAACTGTTTTCGCATCGTTGCGCATTTTCAGCGACTCAAAACTGGTCGAAGTGGGTGAAGACGACGAAGGCCGTTTCGTGCGTTTTCTGCCCGTCGACGGAAAAGTCGACATGGAGCGCAACGAGCGCTTTGCGGAAGGCGAAGCGATTCGCGAAAGCTTCAACGACTTTTGCAAGCTGGCGCTCACGGCTCCAGCCGATTCGCTCGAACGAATCATCAACCGCCCAATTTATCCCGGCCGAGTGGAGCATCGCCGCTAGCAGCCCGCGGGACTCCCTGCAACCATCGCCCGTCGCGCCCGATTACTGGGGACACTTTGCTTTTTTGGAGGGAGAAGGTTATGACGTCCTCACCGCAGTCGAGCAAGCCGACCGTCGTTCTCGTCCACGGCGCGTGGGCGGACGCCTCGAGCTGGAATCCGGTCATCGTCCAACTACAGGCGGCCGGCTTCGCGGTGTTTGCGCCGCCCAACACGTTGCGGGGCGTAGAATCGGACGCGGCCGCACTGGCGGCGTTTCTGAAGCCCGTCTCGGGTCCGGTCGTTCTGGTCGGACACTCGTACGGCGGTACGGTCGTGAGCGTTGCATCGGCGAGCGATCCGAACGTGAAAGCGCTCGTCTACGTCGACGGATTCGTCCCAGATACCGGTGAGTCGTGCCTGTCGCTTCTGGCCGATGGCCCGCCGCCGCCCGACGACTTGTTCCTCCCCGTTCCGTTTGCGACGGCCGCCGGCGGCGATGCGGACCTGTACTTCAATCCGAAGTACTACGGGGCCGTGTTCGCCTCGGACCAGCCGCCCGCTGCGGCGAGCGTCATGGCCGTCACGCAGCGTCCGCTGACGAACAGCGCGCTGAACGGTAAAGCACCGGCGACTTTGGGTTGGAAGACGATTCCGTCGTGGTACGTTCTGGGCGACGCCGATCTCGTAATCCCGCCCAAAACGCAGCTGTTCATGGCGACGCGGGCCAAAGCGCAGATCTCGCACGTTCCCGGCGGCGGCCACCCCAACATGCTGTCGCATCCCGACGCAACGGTGGCAGCAATTGTGGCGGCCGCGAGCGCCACGTCGAACTAAAGGGGCGGACGCGTAGGCGCCCTATTGCGACTGAAGCGTGAGATTGTTGACGTTGACGGCGTAGCTGCCCGCAGCCACGCGAGCATTCGGATACGCGCAAATGATGCCGAAGTTCGGCCCGTAGATGACGACCAAGCCGGACGGCCCGCACGGAACCTGGCGCAATCCGTAATTCGACAGCAGCGTCGAACCCGGGCTGCCCGAACTCACGGCGTATGAGGTGTACGTCTGGTTCGCGTAGGCGACGGATCCCATGATCGCCGCGGTCGTCGCGCCCACCGCAAAAGGTCCCCAAAATCCGCCGCCCCAATACGTCCCGTACGGGGCCCAAACGACCCCGCGATTCCATCCCCAAGCAGGTCCGATGTAAACGGGATTCACGACAACGCGGCCGCGGTAATAGTACGCGTTCGCGCCGTTCGTATTGTAGTGGTAAGCGGAAGTAGTGCCGGTATTCTTGTTGTATACCGCCATGTTGCCGGTATTCTTGTTGTATACCACGGCGTTACCCGTGTTCTTGTTGTACGCGCCGGCTGAGTTCGCGCCGTTGTAGGCACCGCTGTTCCGATTGTACGTCGTTGAGCCGCTCGAGTTCGGGTGATACTGCGTCGCCGTATTCGTGCTCTTGTTATAGGTCGTGGCCGTGTTGGTGTTGCGATTGTACACGGCAGTATTGCCGGTGGTCTGATTGTGGGCTGCGGCGCCGTTGCTGCCCCTCGCGGTCCCGGTCGGAACGTCGTTGTGCATGTCAAAGCCACGACTTGGAGCCGAACGCGGGGCGGCCGCGCGGCCGCCCTGCGCGGCCGCCGTCAACGGTGCAGCCAGGAGCGCTACCACGAGAATCATCGATAAGTGTTTCATTTTGCGGGCCCTTCGTCGAGCTTACCGTTTCCGGTGATGTACGTTCCCTTCGCCGTCTGGACAGCAAAGATCACGGAGTGCGCGCCGATCGGCGTCGTTGAAAGCGGCAGGGTCTGATTTCGATCCGTTGGGTTGAAGTAGAACGTGGCGGTTTTGAAGGGGACGATGTTCTTGCGCCCGTCCTGAGCGAACGAGAAACCCCCGCCGGTGCAACGAACGATGACGCCGTCGGGAGCACAGTCGGCTCCGCTGATGGCGACCGTCGAAACCTTGTCAGCCGATATGAGCGTCAGCGTCCGGTTCGCAACTTTTAAGATCACGCCGCTGTACGTTTTCACGGAACCGTCGCGCTGCTGGATTCGAACGTTACCGGCCGCCGACGCGGGAGCGCTCGGGACGATCGCGATCGCACCGCTCAGAACGACCGCGAATGCGGCGACGACCTGTCCAACTGGCGTCATGACGAGTCCTTTCAGGGGCGCGGGAATTCGAGTCCCCTCGCCAACAGCTTACCACGCGGCCGGCGACTCGACCATCCTAGGCGAGAGCGCGGGTGAGCTTGGCACCGTCGACGGCTTTGTAAAAGGCGTTGTCGGTTTCGCTGATGCCGGCTTTCGCCCACGGATCGACTTGGCCGCGGGTCGTCGGCAGATGCACGGTGGGGCCAGCGGCGTTGGTATAGTCGGCGCCCCCAAAGGGGGCGAAGCCGTCGCTCTCGCGATGCGCGAGGACGAGCGCGCGCACGGCTTGGCCGGCGGTTCGTGCTTCGGTGCGAAGGCTATCACTTAAGCGCGCGTCGCCGGCAAGCGTATCGTAGACCGCAATCGCCGGCCGATCCGCGTGCCATGGCATGTCGCTGGGTGCGTCGGGGAAGCGGACCATGCCGTCGATCGTGCGGACGTCTTGCCGAAGCGCGGCGTGCACGGCGCGGTCGCCGCCGGCGGCGTTTGCGGCGTCGTCGTTCAGCCGCTTGATGGCGGTTTCGGCGCGAGCGATTTTAGCCGCATCGAGGTCGATCACGTCGAACGCCGCGGCCGGCTGAATGCTTCCAAAGGGCGTGGGGAATGCGGCATCCATGACGTCGCGGACGATCGCTTTGGCCATTGCGCCGGCATCGTTTTCATGCGACGCGATGGCGTGGGCGACGTCGCTTGGCACGCCCGGAGCGAGCATCGTTTCGGGCGACGCGGCCAAGAACCGAACGTTCGCGTGCGAGAGTGCGTCGGCGAAGCCCATCGTATCCATCAGACACTGATTGGCGACGATGCCGTCGACGCCGCGCGCGGCATCTTCGGGGTGCTCGCGCGCGTGAAGCGCGACGCCGTCGGAGATCGCTTTGGCGATGTCCGGCATCGACATGCACGCGCCGTCGCCGGTCTGCAGGCCGCCGCCGTCGCCGCCGCCGTGGTCCACGAGATCGATCCACGTTTGCCGGGCGCCCGAAGTCTGCGCCTCGTCGAGCGTGCGGGCCACGAATCGCGCCAGATTGGATTCATCGCTCATGTCGTGCGCTTTGCCGCTCGTCACGTGGCCGATGCCGCCGTCCGCAATCGTGTACTCGTCGGTGTGCAGACGGCCGCCATGACGCGACGTCGTGTCCTCCACCGCAAACTCGATGCGCGAGTCGGCTTGGCTGGCGTGCAGCGCTTGAGAAAGCGTGGCTTTTTGAATGTTGTCGAGATTGTTGTCGCCATCGCGATAGATCCCGAACTCGAGCGAGCGTCGCGACGGCGTAAGGGTGACGTTTTGCAGCATGAGGCCTCCTGACGGTTGAAGTCGGAAACCACACTGCGACGAGATGGCCTAGCGACTAGTGCTCAGCGGCCGCCTTGCCGAAGATGAAGAAGGGGAGCCAAAGCGGCGGAGCGTAGGTGCGCGAAGCGGGGCCCATGCTCGCCTGCCAAGGATAGTCACATGCGACGTCTGATTTCGCTTGCACTGCTTACCGGTTTTCTTGCCGCCTGCGCGGGAGGGGGATCCGGCGGGTCCGGAGGCGTCGTGCCCCAGTCGGCGCCGGCAATGATCCCGGATCGCAACGTTCCCGACCCGCTTCCGGAACCACCCGAAATTCTGCCGGTGCACCACGTCGCGACGGTCACGTTGGTTGCCCAGATCAATCCGGCGACGTCGCTGCCGGAGTTGGTGTACAACGGGCAAAATTCTGGCGTTCCGCCGACTATCCGCATCAAGCCGGGCGACACGATCGTGATGGACGTCGCCGACAACTTGCCGTCCCCGCCGCTGGCGCACAGCTCGATGTTCTCGGACCTCAACATTCATTTTCACGGTCTGACGGTATCGCCGAATCCGCCCGCGGACAACGTCATCACGACGCTGACCCGGCCGGGCGGATCGCTGCACTACGTCATACCGGTTCCGGCAAACCAAGAACCGGGGCTGTACTGGTATCATCCGCACGTGTACCGAAGCACCGACTATCAAGTGGGTCAAGCCGGGATGTCGGGCGCGATCGTGATCTCCGGGCTGGAAAAGCATCTGCCGGGCCTGGCAAAGATGACCGAACGACTGATGATCGTACGCGCTACCGGCGTGCATCGCGATTCGCACTCGCGTCCGCTCCCGCACGTCAAGGACAACGTCGCGTGCGGTCCCGATCCGGGCCTTACGGTGACCGTCAACGGCGCGATCAAACCGACCATCGCGATCGCCCCGGGCGAGCGGCAATTTTTCCGCGTGGTGAACGCGACCGGACATAAGAACCTCAAACTTGCGGTCGACGGCGGTACGCTCGACGTCGTCGCGATCGACGGCTTCGCACTCGATACCTATCCGGGGACCGGCCCGACGCAAACCGTTCCCAGTCTAGTGGTCCCGCCTTCGGCGCGCGCCGAGTTCATCGTGACCGGTCCGGCCAGCGGCGAAGCAAAGTTTCGCACGCTCTGCTATAACTCCGGGCCGACCGGCGATCCGGATCCCGAGGTTATTCTCGCTACCCTGCGCGCTCCTGGGAACGCCCGGATCCGGCCTTCGGTTGCGCGCGCGCCGCTGCGGCTGCGGGTCGGGGCTCCGCTTCCGAACAACGCGTATTCTTTGCCGCTTCCGCCGCCGACCGTGAACCGAACGGTCGTGATGAGCGAGGACAGCCAAGCGATGTACATCAACGGCAGGCGGTTCTCGATGATGGACAAGCCGACGTTCGTCGCGCACGTCGGTACCGTCGAACGGTGGCAAGTCCTCAACGTTACCGACGAAGTCCACGACTTTCACATTCATCAGATTCACTTCATCGTTAAAAAAGTCGACGGCGTAAAACTCGCGCATCCGTACTGGGGCGATAGCGTCGTGGTACCGCATCAGAAAAATGGAACGGCCGGATCGATAACGTTGCTGATGGATTTTCGCGACCCGGTGATCAAGGGTACGTTCATGTTCCACTGTCACATTCTCGATCACGAAGACAACGGTATGATGGCCAAGATTAAAGTGATTTGACCGCTCGCCGCCGGGCGGCCGTCGTTATCGCGATGTTTCGTGAGGCTCCGCACGGCATCGTTTTCGTCGAACGGGCCGAGCACTTACGCGATCATCCGGGTCAAATCGGCCTGCCCGGCGGCAGCGTCCACCCCGGCGACCTCGATTTGGCGGCGACGGCGTTGCGCGAACTCCACGAAGAGGTCGGCATCGAGCCGGCGCGCGCGACGATCGTCGCCGAGCTGCCGATGCTGCGCCAGCGCGTCGCGAACAATTTCGACGTTACGCCGTTTGTGGCCGTCGTCGAAGCCGGCGAGTTGATCGTCGACAAATCCGAAACCGCCGGCGCGTTCGTGGTCCCGCTGGCAACGATCCTCGATCGGGGCCTGCGCGAAGGCAGTCTCGACGTTGCCGGCGTCCGCGTTCTAAGTCTGATGCTCGAATACGAAGGCCGGACGATTTGGGGACTTACCGCGCGTATTCTGCACTCGTTCGTCGAAGCGTGGGAGCGCGGCGGCCTTCGCGCGCGCGTCGTTCCGCATTTGATAACAGGTTGCTAAGGCGCCGGACAGTCCTTGAGTAAAGTGTAACCGCCGGCTCGGGTGTGCGAGATAACGTACTGCACGATGGCTGGTTCCGAAGCGCGTTTATCGGGCGGCGGCGCTTGGAACGTGGTTGGAAAATTCGGGTCCTGCAGATTGCGATCCGACCACGGGTTGGACGCTTCATTCGGGTAGTACCACGGGTAATCGAGAACGAGTGAGTCGGCTGCGCCGTCGGGAAAGTGAACGGTCATGCGAATATCGACCCAGAAGCCGCGCGTGTTCGGATCGAAGCGCGAACCGTGCGGATCCGAAAACTCGACGAAGCCGCACGGCTCGTTGCCGGCTGCGGCGCCGTTGCCGTTCCCGCCGGCGCCATTCCCGGTCGCGTTGCCGGCGCCCAGGCTGCCGGCCCCCGAGCGATCACCCGCGCCGGCGCCCTGCCCGCCGGCCGGAATGGCCCGGCGCGGCTTGGCGTGGGTGAACGTCGGCGGCTTCGGCGGCGCGGCCGCCGGGCGATGGACCGTCTGTTTGGGGGCCGCCCGGGCGCTCGTCGTGCGCGGAACCGCGCGCTTTTCGGGCGGCGCGATCGTGCGCGTGTGACTGACGATTCGCGGTCGCGGCCTCGGGCTCGGCGTCGGCGTCGGGCGCACGGCGATGTGGCCGATCGTAACGTTCGATACGATTTCACGCGGCGCCGGGTGGCGTGAAACGTGCGCCGGTATCAGTCCGGCGAGGATTTCGTGTGCGGCGATCGCCACGGCGAACGCCACCAGCAGTCGCCGATTGTCGGAATCGCCAAAAAATGCGCCGAGCCATCCGCGCGGGGTGGGCCCGGTCGTACGTTTCGACGCGTCATTGCTTGAACCGATCGTAGGTCGGATAGTCGCCGTCCTCGAACTCCCGTTCCTCGTGGAGATCGAAGCCCTCATTCGAACGATCCCGGATTTTCCGATCCCCGGGATCCTTTTTCGTGACATTACCCCGTTGTTGAAAGATTCGCAAGGCTTTCGCCGGGCAATCGACCTTTTCGTCGATCGCTTTAAGGACCGTGGAATCGCGTACGTGGTCGGGGTCGAAGCGCGCGGTTACATCTTCGGCGCCCCGTTGGCGTACGCAATCGGCGCCGGCTTCATTCCCATTCGAAAACCGGGCAAGCTTCCGCACGATACACTCACCGAGCAGTACGCACTCGAGTACGGTGCGAGCTCGCTCGAAATTCACGCCGATTCGCTGGCACACGGCGAACGCGTCGTGGTAGTGGACGACGTGCTCGCTACCGGCGGCACGGCGGGCGCGACGCGCCGGCTGCTCGAGCGGCTGGGTGCCACGATCGAGGCGTTTGCGTTCCTGGTCGAACTTCCCACGCTGAACGGACGCGCGGCGCTGCAGGGCATCGACGTCGTCACGTTCGTCACGTATTAGGATTTCATGAAAATACGAGTTATCCGCGCGGCGCTGATTCTAGTCGGAATCGCGCTGACGCTGTCCGGACCGGCGGGTGCCGCGCGGGCTACCCCAACTCCCGCGCCGACGCCTGCGCCAGTTGCCGATCCGGCCGTCACCAAGACCGTGCGGCAGCAGTTCGTCGCGTGGCAGGCCGCCAGCCTCAACAAGAGTTTGTACGCCCCCGAGGTGCTCTCCAAGCTGACGGATGCCAAGGTCGCCGACGTGTCGGCGAAGCTCGCCGCCCTCGGCCCGCTCACGGAGACCGTCTATATCGGGCCCTTCTCGGCCACCGATATTCCCGCGGGCGCACACGGCTACATTTACCAAATGCGCTGCCCCAGCGGCAGCGTGTACCTCTGGATGATCGTCGCCCCGACCGGCAAAATCGCGTCGATCTACTTCACCGATAAGCTCGACGTAGAAACCATCACGCGTCCCGGAACCCCGGCCCCCGCTCCGCCCCGCTAGCGCTCGTCCGGCCGTACCGGCTGGCGCTTCGCGTCCCACGCGGTATAATGGGCCGATACGACCATGACGATCCGGGAACTCATCGACCGCGTTCACCAGTACGACCCCTCGGCCGACGGGGCGTGGCTGGCGCGCGTTTACGAAACGGCCGACGCCGCCCATGCGGGCCAGCGCCGCGCCTCCGGCGAGTCGTATATCGAACATCCGCTGGCGGTCGCGGGCGTGCTGGCCGACCTGGAGATGGATCGGGAAACGATCGCCGCGGCGTTGCTGCACGACGTCGTCGAGGACACGTCGGTCACCAGCGAACAGGTGGCCGCACAGTTCGGGGACGAGATCGCCCAGCTCGTCGACGGCGTCACCAAGCTCACGCGGATTCCGTATCAGTCCAAAGAAGACGCTCAGGTCGAGAATCTCCGCAAGATGTTCATGGCGATGGCCAAGGACATTCGCGTCATCATCATCAAGCTCGCCGACCGCCTGCACAACATGCGTACGCTGGCCAGCCTTCCGGCCGCCAAGCAGTTGGCGATCGCCCGCGAAACGCTCGACATCTACGCCCCGATCGCGCATCGTCTCGGGATTTGGAAGATCAAGTGGGAGATCGAAGACGCCTGCCTGCGATATCTCGATCCCGAACCGTATCGCGAAATCGTCGAACTGGTTGCCAAAACGCGCAACGAGCGGGAAGCCGACGTGCAGGAAGCGATCGTTCGGCTTCGCAGCGATTTCAAAGAGATGAAGATCAACGCGGAGATTCAGGGGCGCCCCAAACACTTCTATTCGATCTACGCCAAGATCAAGAGCGGGCGCGATTTTTCGACGATTTACGACCTTACCGCGATTCGGATCATCGTCGACAGCGTGAAAGACTGTTACGGCGCGCTGGGCGCGGTCCACGCGCTGTGGACGCCGCTGCCCGGCCGGTTCAAAGACTACATCGCCATGCCGAAGCCGAACATGTACCAGTCGCTGCATACGACGGTCGTCGGGCCGACCGGCGAACCGCTCGAAATCCAAATCCGAACCTGGGAGATGCATCGCACCAGCGAGTACGGGATCGCGGCGCACTGGCGCTACAAAGAAGGCGGCAAGGTCGATCAGTTCGAGAACAAACTGTCGTGGCTGCGCGCGCTGCTCGAGTGGCAGAAGGACATGCGCGATTCGCGCGCGTTCATGGAGAACCTCAAGCTCGATCTGTTCGACTCGCAGGTCTTCGTGTTTTCGCCGCGCGGCGACGTGTTTTCCATGCCGGCGGACGGCACGCCGCTCGATTTCGCCTATTCGGTGCATACCGACGTTGGCAACCACTGCATCGGTGCGAAGGTGAACGGCCGGATCGTTCCGCTCGATTCGCAGCTCAATAACGGCGACATCTGCGAGATCCTGGTCAACAAGACGAGCGGCCGTCCGTCGTTGGATTGGCTTTCGATCGTAAGAACCTCCAGTGCTAAGCACAAGATCAAACAGTGGTTCCGTAAGGAGCGCCGCGAAGAAAACGTGCTGGCGGGGCAGGAAGCGCTCGAGCACGAGCTCGCGCGAGCCGGCGTGCGCGTCGACGTCGCGCGCGGCGAGCTGCTCGAGCGCATAGCGACGCGGCTGAACTACGCCACCTCGACCGACTTGTACGCGGCTATCGGCTTTGGCGACGCTTCCGCGCCGGCTGTGGCAAAGCGCTTGCGCGATGAGGTCAAGAGCGACAACGTAGTCGACCTGACCAAGGTGGTTCGTAAGCCGGCCGTTCGTAAGAGCGCGCGTAAATCGACCGGCGTGCGGATCGCCGGCGTCGACGACGTGCTGGTGCGCCTTTCGAAGTGTTGTTCGCCGGTGCCGGGCGATCCGATCATCGGTTACGTGACGATCGGCCGCGGGGTTAGCGTCCATCGGGCCGACTGCCCGAACGTCGCCTACATGAACGCGACGCCGGAACGGATCCTACAGGCGCAGTGGACGACCGCCAACGCCGACCTCACGCACGCCGTCGACATCGAAGTCGAAGCCGAGGATCGCGCGGCCTTGCTGCAAGACATCATGGCGGTCTTTGCGACGTTGAAGACGCAGGTCAGTTCCGTTACGGCGCGCGTCCGCCGCGACGGTTTGGCCGTTTCGAGCCTGACCGTGCAGATTCGCGACCTCGATCACCTGCACAAGATTCTCACCAAGCTCGAAACACTCAAAAACGTTCGCCGCGTCTATCGCGTCACCAAGCGCGAGCGCGCCACACCCTGAGTTTCGTTGATCTCCGCGCAGATCGCCCTTCCGGGAGCGGCCGCATTCATCGCCGGGGCGATGAACAGCGTCGCCGGCGGCGGCAGCTTCCTATCGTTTCCGGCGCTGCTGTTTGCGGGCGTGCCGGCGATTTCGGCTAACGCCACCAACAACGCGGCGATGTGGGTCGGGACCATCGGCAGCGCGCGCGGATACAAGGAAGAAGTCGTCGCCTACCGCGGAATGCTGCTGCCGGTCGTCGCCGTAAGCGTCGTTGGTTCGCTGATCGGCGCGATCGCGCTGCTGGTCACTCCGTCGGCCCTATTCGAGCGATTAATTCCGTGGCTGCTCCTGTTCGCGACATGCGTCTTTGCGGCGAGCCCGTGGTTGACGCGCCACGCCGGCGGCGCTCCCGGGCATGCGCGATGGCAGATCGTCGTGCAGTTCTTCGTCGCGATATACGGCGGCTATTTCGGCGCCGGCATGGGCATACTGATGTTGGCGGTGCTCGCGTTCTCGGGATTGCCGAGTTTCAACGCCCAAAATGCGGTCAAAAACGTGCTCTCAGTTTCGATCAACGGGGTCGCGCTCGTTCCGTTCGTCGTCGCGCGCGTGGTCGATTGGCGGTTTGCGTTGCCGATGGCGGCGATCGCGCTGCTGGGAGGTTACCTCGGCGCGCGGTTTTTCCGACGCGTCCCGCAGCCGATTTCGCGCGCGATCGTCATCGCAATCGGCACGACGATGACGGTCGTGTTCTTCAGTCGATGGCGCTGATCGGCTCTTCGGCGAAATCTTCTTCGGCGCGCACGCTCTTGACTTCGGCTCCGCGATGGAACCCGCCCAGCCGCGGCTCGAGGTGTTCGGCGGCCCACAGATAGAGGGTCGGGACGACGATCAGCGAGAGCGTCGTCGACACCGCCAGCCCGC
>DATCGB010000369.1:0-3317 GCA_036509155.1 Candidatus Tumulicola sp.
TCGAAGAGGGAGCAGTCCCTTGCGCTTCCGCCGGCGTTATACCCAACGACAGGATCAGCAGCGCCGACGCAACCAAAAAACGTTTCAAGACGACGCACTTTGCAGGATTTCACCTACCAGATCCTCTCGGGCTTCGCGAACGCGCGCGCGTAAGTCGTCTTCGAGCTGCTTGAAAAGCCGCTTCATGTCGGGGGTCAAGCTGTACACTAAATAACCCGACTGCCGCCATCGCCGGCTCAGGTCGCGGTCGAGGCGTGCGAACATTTCGGGAGCCAGCTCGTTTCTCGTTTCGAACGCACCGGCCGCATCCGATGGCCGGTCGGGCAGAACGAATTCCCGCCGAGCTCGTTCGAAGGCCGGGCGATCCTCCCAGACGGCCCGACCGTTATGGAACAGTTCGACGGCGCCCAGCCCCTTGCGCCGTAACTCGTCGTGTTCCCAATCTTCCTGGTCGAAGGCTCGCGCGAAGGCCGCACGCAGGATGTATTCGACCATACTGTCCACGAGCCGATCGTAAGGCAGATCTTCGGCAAAGGGTGCCGACGGTGCAATTCGGACCGTATACACCTCCACAGTGCTGCGCACCTCGACGTTACGTCCTCTCCGCGCCTCGCGCCCCGGATCGAAGTAGTAGCTTATCGCATCTAGCATACGCCGAGTAGGAGATGGGGCTCTATCCCAAAAACATGGGCGGATCCCATCGTTTTTGCGTTTTTGGGAGCTTTGCGACCGGTCGACGATGATACAATTTCGCTCGCCGCGCCGTCGTATGCGCCAAAGGAGTGTCCTTCACGTGATCGTTAGCCGTTCGTTGTTTCGCGTGTTCGTTCTCAGTCTCTGGCTCGGTCTCTCGGCGATCGTTCTCACGACCGCCTTGGCCGTCGCGCAAGAGAGCGGCACCGAGGAAGCGTCGCCCGCGCCGTCGCCGGCGCCGCAAACCTCGCCCAGCGCTCCGGTGCGGATGACCCTCATCGACCAGGAATATGACGGACAGACGCATTTGACGCTCACGCCATACGTGTGGCTGCCGTCCGTCAATGGCTCGTTTGCATTTCCAACTCCTACGCTTGCCCATCACGGCATCGGTGCGGGAACCGAGGTGCTCAACGTGCAGGTTGGCCCCAACGGTTATCTTTCGAAAATCAACTTCGCGGCGATGGGCGCGTTCGAACTGCGCAAGGGAAACGTCGACGCCTTCGGCGACTTCATCAACCTTAACGGATCGAGCGGGGCCACGCGCGTCGTGTCGCTGAGCGGCCCACTCGGCAAACTGCAAGTTCCCATCGACGTCGGATCCTCCGGACACATCTCCTCGACCATCTGGGAACTGGCGGCCGGTCTGACGCTGGCGCACGGTCACGACGCCTCGCTCGAATTCTTCAGTGGTTGGCGACAGGCAAGCGTCAAAGGCGAACTCGACTGGAATCTTACGCTGCCCAAGCACCCGGCGATCGCGCGATCCGGCAACGTCGTTCGCAGCGATACGTTGAGCGACGTCATTTTTGGCTTGCGCGGCAAAGTGGCCCTCGGGGATAGTGGATGGTTTATTCCCTACTATGCCGACATCGGCGCCGGTGCAAACAACAACTCGTGGCAGGCGTACGGCGGCGTCGGGCGAGCCTTCCGCAGCGGTTCGGTCCTATTGCTGTTCCGCAACCTCTCGTATTCCTTGCCCGGCGGCAGCTCGTACATCCAAAGCCTTCGCTTCGGAGGCCCGCTCGTGGGCTACACCTTCAAGCTGTAGCCCACAAGCTATGCGGGCCTAGTTGCCTTCGTCGCCGTAGATCAAAGCGGTTTTGGTCGTGCCGCTCGTGACCCAGTCGATAAGCGGGAGCTGTATGGCTTTAAAGAACTCGTCCGCGGCTTTGTCGGCTTTCTTGCCCTTGTCGTCGTCGACGGGATGATACGACCATCCGAACTCGGCGACCAGCGGCTCGAAGCGATCGGGAACCGGCCGCGCCCAGACGGCCAGCGTCGCGGTCGCCGTCGTGTGCTTCCCGAAGAACAGGTTGCCCAGCTTCGCCTCGATCTCGAAAATCTTTGCCCCGTTGACGATCGACATTTGCTGATCGAGATTTAGGCCCAGCGTCCCCATGTGGGGGAACGCCGCGGCGAGTTTTTCTAAGGGAAGTTCGGGATTCAGTTCGGGCGACTCCAGAATGCAGTTATTCGAATAGATGCTCTTTATCGTGCCCGGCTCGTCGCCGTGGAGGAGTTCTTCTTTGAACTTCTCTTTCTGCTGATTCGGGAAGCTCGAACCGCTGTCGAATCCCGCGGCTTTCGAAAGTTCCGGGTGGCGAAGTTTGAAGGTTACCTCCCAGCTCTCGTCGGGCCAGCCGCCGTCACGCAACTGACGAATGCGAAAGATCAGGTTGTTGCGGCGCAGCGTTTGGTCGGCCGTATCGTAGAACTGCACGACGCGCAGTTGCGAATCGATCGGGTCGAACGGTTCGTATCGGACGCCCAACTTCGAGGCGGCGGCTTGCAACAGCTTGTTGAAATCGAGCAATGCACGCCGCGTGGGGAACCGCTCCGGCTTTAAGAGCAGCTTAAATTCGCGATGGGTAATGGTCCTAGACAAAATACGTCTCCGTTCGCAAGTAAATGGCGTTTCGTGCTCGAACGCCGGGATGGATGGGCGCCACAAAAAAGGAGTCGCCGTTCGATCGTTGGGTCGACCTCGCGTCGGTAATTCTCATCTCCGCGGCGACCGTGCTTACCGCCTGGAGCGGATACGAGGCCGCCCGATGGAGCGCGCTGCAGACGCGGCAATACAACGAAGCGTCGTCGCAGCGGATCGCTTCGGCCGTAGCGACGGGTCGCGCGAACGCGCTGGTCGTCATCGACGTGGCCACCTTTTTGGAGTACGTCAACGCGCAGGCTGCGGGCCGCGATCGCGAACGAAACTTCATCTATCAGCGCTTTCGCCCGGAAATGCGGCGCGCCGTCGACGCGTGGCTGGCGACCAAACCGCTTACCAATCCGGCGGCACCGTCAACCCCGTTTGCCATGGCGCGATACCGTTTGCATGAAAATGAAGAAGCGGCGCGCTTGAGTGCGCTCGCGACCGCAACGTTCCAGACGGCCGCGGCCAGGGGCGAAATTGGCGACGCGTTCGTCCGGCTGACCGTGATATTTGCGGCCGTTTCGTTTCTGGCCGGAATCAGCACGAAACTGCGCTCGCCGTACCACCTATGCATTATCGTGACCGGATTTGGAGCGCTGGCATACGGCTTGATCCTGATGTTCCAACTGCCGATTCGCTGATACCCATCTAGCGGTTTTTCGGCGGGGCTTCGCCACCTTCGAATTCGGCT
>DATCGB010000370.1:0-2898 GCA_036509155.1 Candidatus Tumulicola sp.
GCCCCCCAGCCGCTGCAGCTCCGCGCCGATATCGGCCGACGTGCTATCCAGGTAGTGCTGCGCGCCCAGCTTTCGGGCGAGTTCTTCCTTGTCGCGGCCGCGAGCGATCGCCACCGTTTCAAAACCCATTTTGGCTGCGTACTGCACGCCCAAATGGCCCAGCCCGCCGATACCGAGGATCGCTACGAGGTCGCCCGGGCGCGCTGCGCTGTTGCGCAGCGCGTTGAACGTCGTGACGCCGGCGCACATCAGGGATGCGGCCTCTTCGGCGGTCAGCGCCGTCGGGATGCGCGCCAACGCGACGGCCGGAACGATCGCGTAGTCGGCATATCCGCCGTCGTAGGCGATGCCCGGAATCTGAAGGTTGCGACACGTCAGGAAGTCGCCGCGCCGGCAGCGATCGCAGTGGCCGCAGTGGCCGCCGTGCCACCCGACGCCGACGCGATCGCCGGCGTGCCATCCGACGACGCCCGTGCCCAGCGCGTCGATCGTTCCGGCGATTTCGTGGCCGGGAACGCGCGGATACTCCATTGGCCAGGCGCCGTGGACGGTAACTGCGTCGCTGTGGCAGACGCCGCACGCCTGGACGCGGACGCGCACGTGGCCGGCCGGCGGATCCGGAATCTCGCGTTCGGTAAGTTCGAGACGAGCGTCGTCGCGCGCCGGAACCCGAACGGCGCGCATCGTTGAGGTTTTGGTCGTCATACCCCGCTGGACGGGGTCGTCGCACTCAAAAGTTGCGTCGACGAACATCGCGCTCGGCACAAAATCGTCTTTCCCGAGCGTGCGCGGCGCCGCCAGCCGGATCCTATTTTAAGGTGGCGCTTTGCGGTGGAATCATACCGGGCGCGCAATCGCTTACGGGTTTGATAAAAAACGACAGCAGTCCCACCAGCAGCACCACCGTAACGGTCAAGACCAACGCCGCAGCAAAAATGTTTCGCAGGCTTCGGCCCGGTCCCTCGACGGCCAACGAAATAGGAAATCCGACAATCATCGCCACGAGGCCCGAGGCGAGCAAAAACGGCCACGCGAAGAGCGCCACATCGTACCGTGGAACTCCTCGGCAGAAAAGGGCCAGCAATGCGGCCGTGCAGACGATGACGCCGCAGGCCGACCAGATCGTGCCGATGGCGACCTGCCGTCGGACGGTCCTCAGGCTCAATTCCATTGCCTCACGTCATCTGGAGGAGTTCTCCGCAGATCGCGGGACGGACAGCAAACCACGAGCTTCATCGACCTGCCACCTCGAACATAGCAGAAATGAATCCGGCTCCATCAGGCGGATTGTACCTGTTCATAATACCGTATGGAGTCACGCTCGGGTATGGGTCTTTGGTCTATGGCCGGAGAGAAAACGGCTGCAGGCTGGGTACAAAGGCCGTTATGAGTGATACCAAACCCGTTCGTCCCGATCGAGTGGGGGCCGCGACGCCGATTCTCGACGTGCGCCGTCATAAAGGCCGGAGGCAAATCCGCGGAGCGGTGCAGTACCATCCCAATCAGCTGCTCGATGCCGACAGCCTGACGCTCCCGCTGCCCCGCGACGGACCGATTGTGGTGTATGGAGACGACGATTCCGAGGTCGATGAGGTGGTCGAGCGGCTGCACGAAAACGGGTTCTCGGGCGCGGCGCGGCTCGAGGGCGGAATGCTCGCATGGCAAAGTGCCGGGCTTGCACTCGAAGACCTCACCCAGGAACAGCCCATACCCGATGAGCCGAGCTCCGGACTTCGGCGCTTGTGACGGTCGCCCGCCCCGCACATCTGCGACTGTCCGGATGAATTGTACGGTTGTTCGTGTTCTGCTTGTGACGCCCGCGTCATAATAGCGAAACGGAACGACAGCCGCGCAATGCTAAGGTTCCTTACGGCGCAAGCGTACGACGTGTGTCATGGCACCTCGTGCGCTTGACCAATTCATTTGCAAAAAAGCGCAACATTAGTCCTAAATACCCATGTTCGAACGTCGCCGGTACATTCGACACGGATTGACATCGCGTACGAATCGGCCGGATAATGGACCGGCGAGATCGCTATCGATCTTGTGGGAAAGAGTGCGTGCGCGTTGCGCGCGCGCTTAGTTTGGGAGAGATGTCGGGTATGGATCTCAACCAAGAACCGCTTGAAAACTCGCGGCGTTCCGACGTAGACCGTCCCGGTCGAGTCGTCCCTTCATGTGCTCCCATCGTTCTTTCCATCGACACCATCCGCGCGCGTCGTTGATGTGCGCGATACGAAAGGTGCAACACATGAGTGAAGGGCAGCAAGATCTAAATCTGTTCGAGCTGCGGCAGATGGCCGAAGCCATCGAAAAGCTCGCAGCCGATCCGAATGCGTTTACCGCCGCATACGACGCATTCGTCGCCGGCGACGCGGCAAAATTTGGTGAGGCGATCGGGCGCGTCGGCATCGATGATGGATGCCGTTGGGTGTGCCGGTTCTTTTGCAAGAAACGATGCGTCGGTCTCTGCCGGCGACTTTGTCCGCAACCGCGCGACGTCGAGGTCGACGCGAAAGAAATCCTGGGCTTCGCGAAAACCGTCGGACCGATGCTTCGCGACGAGGCGTTCGTGCGCCGGCTCTACGACGTCATGCAGGCCGGCGACGTCAAAGGATGGACTCAAGAGATCGAGCGCAGCGGTTTGCAGGCGTACTGCTACCAGCTATGCTTCATTCTGTGCACCGAGGTGTGCGAGAAGCGCTGCATAAAAATATGTCCGCCGGCGCCGCTCATCACGCGCGTCGGATCGATTCCAATTACCCAGATTGATTCGCTGGGCTTCGGGAGCGGACCGAGCATCCCGCCGTTCTTTGTGCCTCCCCCGAACCCGCCCGGCGGCGTCGGCGACCACCCTTTCGGCGACAACGTTTGGCTGATGGGGATCTTCAACATGCC
>DATCGB010000371.1:0-2818 GCA_036509155.1 Candidatus Tumulicola sp.
GATCCGCTGGGCGAGCACTTTCCCAAGTTCCACGCCCCACTGGTCGAACGAATCGATGTGCCAAACGGCACCTTGCGTGAAGACGTTGTGCTCGTAGAGCGCGACCAGCCTTCCGAGGGCGGCCGGGGTTAGTTCCGGGAGCAGCAGCGTGTTGGTCGGCCGGTTGCCTTCAAAAACGCGGTGCGGCACCAACCAATCGGGAGTGCCCTCGGCCGCGACTTCCGCCGCGGTCTTGCCGAACGCCAGCGCTTCGCCTTGGGCAAAAACGTTCGAGAGCAGGATGTCGTGATGCGGGCCTAGCGGGTTGAGCGCGCGACCGAAGCCGATGAAGTCGCACGGAATCAGGCGCGTTCCCTGGTGGATCAACTGGTAGAACGAGTGTTGGCCGTTGGTTCCGGGTTCGCCCCAATAGACCGCTCCGGTGGGATGCGCCACCGGCGCGCCCGCGAGCGTGACGTGTTTGCCGTTGCTCTCCATCGTCAGCTGCTGCAAGTATGCCGGGAAGCGTTTGAGGTACTGCTCGTAGGGAAGCACGGCAACCGTCTGCGCTCCAAAAAAATCGTTGTACCAGACCGAGAGCAACCCCATCAGCACCGGGAGGTTGGCTTCGAACGGGGCCGTGCGAAAATGTTCGTCCATTTCGTGGAAGCCGCCCAGCATGGCGCGGAAGTTGTCCGGCCCGATGGCGATCATGGTCGACAGGCCGATGGCCGAATCCATCGAGTAGCGGCCGCCGACCCAATCCCAAAATTCGAACATGTTCGCGGTATCGATGCCGAACTTCGAGACTTCGGCGGCGTTGGTCGAAACGGCCACGAAGTGTTTGGCGATCGCGGCTTCGTCCCCGCCTAAACCGGCGAGCATCCAGGCTCGCGCGGTGCGTGCGTTGGTCATGGTTTCGAGCGTCGTAAAGGTTTTCGAAGCGATGACGAACAGCGTTTCGGACGGGTCGAGGTCGCGGACGGCTTCGGCAAAATCGGTGCCGTCGACGTTGGAAACGAAACGGAACGTCATGCTGCGATCGCTGTAGTGTTTGAGCGCTTCGTACGCCATCACCGGTCCGAGGTCCGAGCCCCCGATCCCGACGTTGATGACGTTGGCGATCCGCTTGCCCGTGTGGCCGCGCCACACGCCGCCGCGTACCCGGGTCGAGAAGTCCGCCATTTTGTTCAGGACCGCATGAACCGGGGGGACCACGTCGCTGCCGTCGACGACGATCGATTCGCCCTCGGGTGCGCGCAGCGCCACGTGCAGGACCGAGCGGTTTTCCGACACGTTGATCTTGTCGCCGCGGAACATCGCGTCGATACGCTCGCGCAGCCCCACCGCCTTGGCCAGCGCGAGCAGCAAGTCGATCGTTTCGCCGGTAATCCGATTCTTGGAATAGTCCAGATAGATGCCGGCCGCGTCGAGGGTCATCCGCTCGCCGCGGCTTGGATCCCGCGCGAAGAGATCGCGCAGGTGCGCGTCGCGGATCGTTTCGTAGTGCGCTTCGAGCGCGTCCCAAGCTGCCGTTTCGGGATTCGCGCCGGCCGGACTGGTCATGCTTGCTTTTCTCCTCGTGTTTCGTTTGCGTCGGCCCAAAGTCGAACCCCGCCTGCAAACGCGTCGGCGTTGTCGCCCGTGCGACACTTCGGCGGCAGCGTTTTGAGTTTCTTAGCGTTCCCGCCCCCGAGCACGACTTCGTCGGGTTCGAACGCTGCCGCCAGCGCCTCGACCACCGCCGCAACGTTTTCGCGCCACTTCTTCTTTCCCCGCCGTTCGAGCGCGCGGACGCCGACGTAATCTTCGTAGGTCGCCTTTTTGTAGGGAAGGTGCGCCAGTTCCAGCGGTTCGACGACGCCGTCCACGATCAACGACGTTCCGAGCCCGGTTCCCAGCCCCAAAAACAGCATCTTGCCGCCGGCATAACTCCCGAGCGCCTGCATCGCCGCATCGTTGACGACTTTGACCGGGCGGCCGAAGGCCGCTGCGAAGTCGAATCCGACCCAGCCCGGGCCGAGATTGTGCGGTTCGATCGCCGGCATTCCGTGCAGGACCGGGCCCGGATAGCCGATCGAGACGACGTCGTAGTTCCAATCGCCGGCCAGCTTTTTCACCGCGTCGACCATCGCTTGGGCGGTGAGATTCGGCCCCGACACGAGTTCGCGACGCTCGGTTTGACCGCTCGCGAGAATCTTTACGTGCGTTCCCCCGACGTCGACGCTCAATACGTTCATGCCTCGTTATGCTCCCCGTTGTGCCTCGGTGACCTTCTTGTTGCTAGGATCCAGCGGATGCAAGCCGCGCTCGCAGTATTCCCCGTGCTGCTGTATCAACTTGGCGACCAAACCCGTCCAGCCCGTTTGATGGCTGGCGCCCAAGCCCGCGCCGGTGTCGCCGTTGAAATATTCGAAGAACGAGACGTACTCGCGCCAGTGCGGATCGGATTGAAACTTCTCGAGGTTCCCGTACGCCGGCCGCCGTCCGTTCTCGTCCTTGCTAAACAAGCTCACGAGCCGGTGCGACAACTCCATCGATACTTCCCAGAGCGTCATCATTTTCCCGGACCCCGTGGGACATTCGACCTTGAAGTCGTCGCCGATCTGGTAGTGGAACTTCTGCAGCGCCTCGACCAGCAGAAAGTTAATCGGAAACCACACCGGCCCGCGCCAGTTCGAGTTTCCCCCGAACGCGCCGGTATTCGATTCGGCCGGCTGGTAATCGACGCTGTAGGTCGCGCCGTCGATCTGCAGCGCGTAGGGATGATCTTCGTGGTACTTTGAAACGGAGCGAATGCCGTACGGACTAAGAAAATGCGCTTCGTCGAGCGCGCGCG
>DATCGB010000372.1:0-3923 GCA_036509155.1 Candidatus Tumulicola sp.
CTTCGTCCAATCCGTCTCTTCGAGCAGTTCCTTGTACGTCTTGGCGTAGCTTTCTTTGCTCATCAGGTAGCACGGACGCTGCCAGCCGAAGACGGTGTAACACGGGATGCCCCAGGGGGTGCACTCGAAGTCCGTTTTGCCTTCGAGAAAATCGAGATAGAGCGGGCTGTGATTGAGGCGCCACTTGTTGCGCTTGCCGTCGGCAAAAGCCGCGCTGAATACCTCGCGAGTGCGCTTGACGCCCAGGAAATGCTCCTGGTCGGGGGCTTTCTCGTAGGCGTAGGCCGGCGAGATCTGCATCATGTCGACTTTGAGCTCGTCGTTGAGATAGTCGAGCACGTTGCGAATCGACTCCGGGCCGTCCTGATCGAAGAACGTCGTATTCGTGTAGACGCGAAAGCCCTTGGACTTCGCGTCTTTGATGGCGTCGACGGCTTTGTCGAAAACGCCTTCGCGGCAAACCGACTCGTCGTGGCGATCCTTCATGCCGTCGATATGAATCATCCAGGCGAAGTAGGTCGACGGCTTAAAGAGATGGATCTTCTTCTTGAGCAGCAGCGCGTTGGTGCACAGAAAGACGAACTTCTTGCGCTTGACGAGTTCCTCGACGATTTGCGGCATCTGATCGTGGACCAGCGGCTCGCCGCCCGCGATCGAGACCATCGGCGCGCCGCACTCCTCGACGGCGGCAATGCACTGGTCGACGCTTAACCGCTTGCGCAGGATGTCGTCGGGGTGCTGAATTTTTCCGCAGCCGGCGCAGGCGAGGTTGCACTGCAGCAGCGGCTCCAACTCGAGAACGAGCGGATACTTCTTCTGACCGCGGAGTTTCTTTCCGGCGATGTATTTCGCGACGGCGATCGTTTGCTGCACGGGCATGCTCATGAAATCAGTTTACCCTTTCTTGGGCCAGCAGGCCTTTATTGGGCGTCTCGAGACCGGCGTCCACCGCCAAGGCCATCATCGGGAAGAGATGCCGATAGAGGTGGTAGTTGATATAAAAGTCGCCGGGAAAACCGGTCCCGGTGCACTCCGGCTCGTCCCACGTTCCGTTCGGAAGCTGGCGCTCGCACAGGAACGTGAGACCCCGTTGGGTCGCCGGGTGTTGCGCGAAGCCGGCGATTTGCAAGGCGTTGACCGCCCAGGCGGTTTGCGAGGGCGTGCTGCGGCCGGCGCCGGCGAACGACTCGTCGACGTAGGAGTGACAGCTCTCGCCCCAGCCGCCGTCGGCGTTTTGCACGCGCAGAAGCCAGTCGGCGCCCCGTTCGATCGCGTCCGTGCCGGTTTGGAGCGCGCCCAGCGCCGAAATGACGCACCAGGTCCCGTAAACGTGATTGACCCCCCAGCGTCCAAACCAGCTGCCGCTCGGCCTTTGAGTGGCGCGCAGGTAGCGCAGCCCGCCGGCGACGTCGGGATCGCCGGTGCTCGCGCCCAGTGCGGCCAGCATCTCGAGCACGTGCGCGGTGACGTCTTCGGTCGGCGGGTCGATCATCGCGCCGAAATCGGAGAACGGCATGTGGTAGAGCAGTTCGCGCGTGTTGTCGCGATCGAACGCCGCCCAGGCGCCGTTTTTCGAACGCATGGCCAGCGTCCATCGACGGCCGCGCTCGACCGCCGAGGCGACCTCCGCGGCATCGCCGCCTTCGAGTAGCGCCAGCACGACGATCGTGGTGTCGTCGATGTCGGGATAGGCATCGTTGTCGAACTCGAAAGCCCAGCCGTTGCCGCGCGCCGGCGCGCACTTCACGCGCCAATCGCCGGGCGCGTCGTCGGGAATTTGTTCCTGCAGCAGCCATCCCACGGCGCGCCGCATGACCGGATGCGCGCGGTCGAAGCCGGCGAGCGCGAGCGCGCGCACCGCCCAGGCGGTATCCCAGACCGGCGACATGCACGCGAGAAAACGCCAGCCGCCGGCTTCGTCGTGCATAATGAAACGCTCGAAGCCGGCGATCCCCTTGCGCATGACCGGATGATCGAGGCCGTAGCCCATGACGTCGAGCGCGATCAGCGAGTACACCCACGGCGGCTGAATGCCGCCCCAACTGCCGTCGGCCTCCTGACGGTCGACGACCCAGCGCGCGACGCGCCGCTGGGCGGTGCGGCGGAACGGCTGGAACGGCAGACGTTCGTAGAGCTTCTGCAGTTTTTCGACCGTCATCAGCCAGCCGCTCCCGCGTACGCGATCCAGTTCGCCTTCGGTTCCCGGCAGGACGATTTCGGCAATGTCGACGCCCAGGTCGCGCACGGGCTTCTTCGAGACCACGATCGTCAGCGGCGCGACCGTCCCGCGCGCCCAGCACGCGAAGTCGTACAAGTTAAACGGCAGCCACAGCGGAAAGTACACCAGCTCGGGCGGAAGCGACGGAACGCCGCGCCACGGATATTTCCCGAAGAGCGCGAGCCAAATTTTGGTGAAGACGCGCGCGCTGACGACGCCGCCGGCGCGGTGAATTACCGCCAGCGCTCGGCGCATCTCGTCGCGCGACGGATCGAGGCCGAGGACTTTTAAGGCGACGTAGGCTTCGATCGTCGTGCTCGGGTCGGCGGGGCCGTCGTAGTACAAGGCCCACGAGCCGTCGGCGCGCTGGTTGCGCAACAAATGGCGGATCGCGCCGTCGCGGATCTCGTCGACCGGCAGGCCCAGAAAACGATAGAGCAGGACGTGCTCGGCAGTCATCGTCACGTTGGTCTCGAGTTCGCCCGACCACCAGCCCTCCGGCGACTGCGCCGCCAGCAGCCAATCCACGCTGCCGCGCAACGCGTCGCGCGATGCGTTCACGACGCGCGCTCCGGCGACGACCGCGCGACGGCGCCGTCGAGCGCTTTGGCGGCGGCGCGGCCACTGCGAACCGCGGACTCCATCGTATCCGGCCAGCCGGTTTCGGTCCACGCGCCGGCGATGGCGACGCGCGACATCGCGGTCGCCTGCGCGGGGCGGCGCGTCCCGGGCGGCGGGAGATACGTCGCTTCGGGATTGCGCGTTACCGAGCTGCGCACGAGCTTGGCGTCGCGCAGCCCGGGAATAAAGGCCCGCACTTCGTTCCACGCCAGCCGTTCGAGATCGGCGGTGGGAAGCGTCAGATACTCGTCGGCGGCGCTGAAGCTGCAGCACAGATAGCCGGGCGACTTTTCGAAAATCCATTGGAGCGGCGATTCGAGGGCGGCGGCAAAATCGAAACCAATGCTGGCGCCGTCGTGCCAGAGGTGCACGTCGACGATCGGGTACGGTTCGAAAACGTCGAGGTTGGCGATTCCGTAGCGGTGCGGATCGCCGAGTAATTTCGCGAGCGGGCGGGGCGGCACGGCCAGCACGACGGCGTCGAAGTCGAGGATACGATCGCCCAACAGACGCAGCCGCACGCCGTTGCCGGCGTTATCCGCGTCGACGCCGACGACCGCGGTCGAGAGGTGAACGGCGTCGAGCCGGCCGGCGGCGGCGGCGGCGAAATGCGCGAGCGGAACGGTCGAGAAGCCGAAGCGGGCCGCGCCGGCATCCTTTAAAAAGGCGGTCGATAACACGAACATCGCGTCGGCGTTGCCGACGCGATCGAACGGCGCGTTCAGCGCGGGGATGAAAAACGGATCCCAGAACGCGCGCCGCGTCTGCGCGTCTTGCCCGGTGTCGACGAGCCAAGCTTCAAACGTCGCTGGCCGGTCTTTCGCACCGTTTCCGGCAAACAGCGCCGCCGCCAGGGCGCGAGCGACGCGCAGCTTGCCGTTGAGATTTAGATGCGGGTAGCGCAGAAACGACGCGGTGAGATGGAACGGGGCCGGCAGACTTCCGGCGCGCAAGCGGCCCGCCGTGCCGTCGCGCGACAGGACGAGCGCGTCGAAGCGATCTTGCAAGTGCAGGTGTTGGTCCATCCCGATGCGCCGTGCGAACGCAACGAACTCGGTGCAGCACGCGAGGAAGACGTGCTGCC
>DATCGB010000373.1:0-7418 GCA_036509155.1 Candidatus Tumulicola sp.
GCGGGCGTCGTCGGTACCCTGATGCGAAAGCGTGTAAAGCAGCCACGGAATTCCGAACACCAAAGCCAGGATCAAGACGACGACGCCGCCGAGGGCGAAGAATATCCGCTTGCGCGGCCCCCCGCGGGTCTCTTCAGGCGCGTCGTCCGGCTCGGCTTCGGCAACGTGCCGCCCGGTGCCGTTGGGCGTCTTTGGAATCGACGCCGTCGTCGTCGCTTTGTCTGCTTCGCGCGTATCCACGCTAGTTGTTTCTCACCCCATTAAGAAAAACGTCGATATAGAAGTGCAGGGCGGCGTCGGCGCCGCCTTGATGAAGTTCCGAATCGGGAAACTTCTTGCGCGCCAGGACGTGCATGAAGATGAAACCCATGAACATCATCGCCAGTTTCTTGGCGTCGCCGCGAAGCTCGCCCAGCGCGATGCGCCGCTGCATGAACTCACCGACGACTTCGAGGATCGCCAGCTGCGGGCGCCAGGCCGTCGTCGCAAAGATCGACGCTTCGTACTCTTGCTCGACCAGCGACCAACGGATCATGTCCATCTGCGACTCCATCCGCTCGAGCATCGCCCGGCCCAGGTCGAGCAGATCCTGCGCGATCTCGCCGTGGAGCTGCGTCGCCACGTCGCGCAGCGCGACGAATCCGCAGAAGTGCTGCGCGACCGCCACGATCAAGGCTTCCTTCGTCCCAAAGTGGCGGAAGATCGTGGCCTCGTTGACGCCCGCAACATCGGCGATTTCGCGGGTGGTCGCACCGCGCTTGCCTTTCTTCGCGATCACCTCGCGCGCGGCCAGCAGAATTCGCTCGCGGGTTTCCTCGGGAGAAGCCGATTTATCGGCCGCGCGGCCGCGCGTCGTCTCGATCATGGCGTCTCCGGCCCCGTAGCGACGTTGGTCTGATAGGAGCCGTACCGGGCATCCGCAACCGCGCGGACGTGCGGAATGTCGATCTCGGCGTGCTGCGCCGACGGCACCCAGTAGGATCCTTGCTGCGCGTATTGCTGCGTCATCGAGATCTTGCCGCCGCTGGTGTAGTACCATTCCATCCGGGTCAGCGTGTAACTCGCCGCGTCGACGTAGGCCAGCGTGTGGTCCAGAATCGTGCTGTGGATTTTCTTAGTTAGGCGCAGCACGATCGTCGCGCGCCCGTCGATCGAACGCACGCCGCTGACCACGACGTTCTGGTCTTTTTCCCAGGCGGCCGCATCGCCGACGTCGTTGAAGAGCTTCTCGAAACCCTTCGCATAGCTGGGCACCCGATCGAACACGACTTCGTAGGTATCCGGGCGCCGATAGTACGACGTACCGTCGAGCTTGGGCGCGAGGAATGGAAAGTTGAGCATCCGAACGTCGACGTGGACGCGCGCGCGATACGACTGCAGCGACGGATTGCGGTCGATCATCTTCTGCAGCACGGAATGCGCGCTGGGCGGAGCGCTCGCACTCGCCGGGGCGATCGAGGCCGTCGCCAGACCCGCCAGCGCGACCGCGGCCAACAACGTCCGCATACCGACTATGCGGCCTCCGGCTCGACCATCGGGAAAAGCCGGTCCAGCGCGGTGACTTGCAGCGTGCGCCGCACGTCGGGCTTGATCGAACTCAGCGCCAGTTCGCCGCCCAAGGCGCGGGCGCGCCGCAGCAGGGTGATCAGACCGCGGACACCCTCGGTGTCGAGCGCGTCCAGCGAGTCGAGGTCCAGAATAACGCGGGAAGCGCCGCCCTCGAGCGCCGTCAGAACGGCCGCTTCGACGACCGGGTACGCGCTCGGGCGATATTCGATAACGACGGAATCCATGTCGTGGTCTTACCAATCTCCGTACGGGATAATGCCTGAAATGGTGGGAATCTGTGTGCAAGTACGTACTTGCACGCACAGCATACCGCAACACTTCCGGCAATGCAAGTGCTTACACGCATCCTGGGAGGGGCCCAGGCAGGCCCCGTCGGGCCGTCCGCGGGAACCGCTCCCCTATGCGCTTGGACGCCGGCACCCTACGGGCGATATCCCGCGACGCTGGGCTCGATCCGGCTTCCATAGTAGTCTCGTCCCTCGATCCAGCCGGACCGGCAACGACCCTCGACCCGGAGCGCGACCTTTACCCGGCCAGCATGATCAAGGTACCCCTGGTCGCGGCCGCTCTGGCGGATCTCGGCGACGAGCCTGGGCCGGCTCTGAAGCGTCAAGTAACCGTGACCCGCGAGAATATGACCGCCAACGACGCCACCTCGCCGCTGGTGCCCGGCTACCGAGCCTCGCTTCGCAAGCTCATGCAGTTGGCGATCGCTCGTTCGGACAACGTTGCGACGAACGTGCTGTTTGACGTCGTCGGCCGCCAGCGGGCCGGGGACATCGCGCGCGATCGCCTCGGGTTGCCGGCAACGGCATTCCATCGAAAGCTTTCCGGCGGCGAGCCGCTGATCGACGATCCGCAGTGGGCCGGAATCGGCCGCAACCGTCATCCGGCCGGCGATGCCGCCCGGCTGTTTGCGTCGATCGCCTGCGATGCGGTCGCGCACGCCGGGCTGTTGCGCGCGATGCTGGCAGAACAGTGCTGGAACGACAAGCTCAATGCCGGGTTGCGCGAGGGCGATCGCTTCCTCCACAAGACCGGCGACACGGACGAGGTGACGCATGACGGCGGCATCCTGTTGACGCCGCAAGGGCAGACGTACGTGGTGGTCGTCTACACCGGACTTCCCTCGACCGCGGAAAACAACGCGCGGTTCGGCCCGTTCATGCGCGCGCTGCGCGACCTGCTATGAAACCGCGCGCATTTTCGCTCGAGCGGTATTTTGAACGCTATGAGTTCTCGACGCGCTACCTGCTGTGCTCGAGCGATCCCGAGTCGATGCCGGTGCGCGACTTGCTCGCCCTCGAGCCGGGAGCCGAGGCTGCGCTGGGCGACGTCTGGCTGGGCTACACCCAGTCGCGCGGCGACCCCGAACTGCGAGAGTCGATCGCGGCGCTCTACGAACGAACCGACGCCGACGGCGTTCTCGTGCACGGCGGTGCGGAGGAGCCGATTTTTAACTTTATGAACGTCGTGCTGGAACCGGGCGATCACGCGATCGTGCAGTTCCCCGCGTATCAATCGCACTACTCGATCGCCGAAGCGCTGGGCGCCGGCGTCACGCGCTGGCCGAGCGACCTCGCTGCCGACGGCGCCCCCGACCCCGAGTTTCTCGCCGGTGCGATTCGCCCGTCGACGCGCGCGATCGTGATCGCAACGCCGAACAATCCGACGGGCTATGTTTTCGACCGCGCCCGGCTCGACGCCGTCGTCGAGACCGCGCGCAAACACGGTCTGTGGCTATTCTCCGACGAGGTCTACCGCGGTACCGAACGCGCCGCCGGCGATCGCCACCCGGCGATTTGCGATCTCTACGAGCGCGGCATATCGCTGGGAGGAACCTCGAAAGTCTATGGTTTAGCCGGTTTGCGGATCGGATGGATCGCCACCCGCGATCGGCGGCTGTACGCGCGCATGGCCGGGTTCAAGGACTACGTGTCGATGTGTAACGGCGCCGCCAGCGAGTTTCTCGCGAAGCTCGCGCTGCGCCACGGCGACGCGCTGATCGCTCGAGTGCGCGCCATCACGCAGCGAAACTTGGATTTGCTGGACGTTTTCTTCGCGCGCCGTTCGACGACGTTCGAGTGGCACCGCCCGCGCGCCGGCACGACGGCCTTTCCACGCTATTTGGGCGGAAGCGCCGAGCGGCTGTGCGACGACCTCGTTCGGCGGGCGGGCGTTTTGCTGCTGCCGAGTACGGCCTTCGACGCGGGCGACGACCGCGTGCGCGTCGGGTACGGTCGCACGAACCTGCCCGACGCGCTTGCGGCCATGGACGCCGCGCTGACGTAACCGTTAAGGCGTTGTGTTCGAGTCCGAATTCTTCCGGCGCTTGTGGTGGCTCGAGTTCATCTGATCCGACTGATTATTCATCATCATCGCTCCGCCGGACGGACGGAAGCCTTGAGTCTTCGCCTGCGACGGACACAGATACTCGCCGTGCGACGTCTTTCCGTAGTACGCGTCGCCGGGCTCGTGATACACCTTCGTGTTGAGGTTGACCCAAACGGCCTTCACCGCGCCGCAGTTCGGAATTTTCACCGTCGTCGAGGCGGCGTTGCTGCCGTTGGAACTGTCGCTTGACTTACCGCCGCCGCAAGCGGCCAGGCCGATCAGCGCGAGCGCGAGCGCGGGAACGATAGCAAGGGAACGCATTGTGTGTGAATCCTCCGCAAAAAGAAGAACTACGTTATCAGGCGCTTCGCGGTTGCCGCCGTTGCTTCCCACGCCTGACGCGCCAGCGCCGAGGGTTCGCCGGTAAAGACGCGCCGGCCGGCAACGAATGTCGCCTGCACCCACCCGTCCTCACCGCGATAGACCAGGGCGTTGCGCGGCGGCGACCACGGATCGATCTTCGAGCCGTCGAGCACGACGTAATCGGCCGCACACCCGGTAACGAGATCCCCGGCCGGCACGCCCAGGGCGGCCGCGCCCTGCGACGTTCCCAGCGCGAACGCGGTCGATGCCCCAAGCGCGCTTGCGTCGGCGCACGCAAGTTTTTGCAGGAGCGAGGCCGCGCGCATTTCATCGATCAGCGAAGGCTTGACGTCGGCATCCGTACCCAGGCCCATCGTCACGCCGAGCGCCTGCAGCCCGGCAACGTCGCAGATTCCGTCGCCCAAGTATTGGTTGGTTACCGGGTTGTGGATCACGCGCGCTCCGCGCGATGCGATCAGCTCTTTTTCTTCTTGGGTGACGTGGATCGCATGAATGGCGACGGTGCGCTCGTCGAGGGCATGCAGCCTGTCGAGCAACGCGACCGGCGTTGCGCCGTAGCGTTCGAGGGTCGCTCGTCCCTCGTAGGCGGCCTCCGCGACGTGAACGTGCATCGCACAGTCGAAGTCGCGTGCGAACTGGGCGGCCGCCCGAATCATGTCGTGGGATGCTGCATGGAGCGAATGGGGCGCCACGCAGACGCCCGCGTCCGGAAAGGCCTGCATCAGTTCGCGCGTCCGGGCGGCCGCGACGTCGATGCTTTCACGGAACTGCGGCGGAGCGTCGGCGGAGTCCATCCAGGTACGCGCCAGCACCAAGCGGATGCCGGTGTCGCCGGCGGCGCGAATCGCGGCCTCGGCATGCGCGTTTCCGGCGCCGTTGAGATAGAAAAATTCGGCGACCGTCGTGATGCCGGCGGCCAGCATCTCCGAAAACGCGGCCGCGAACGTCCAGTACACGTCGTCGGGCGTGAGGTTCGGAACGACTTTGTAGAGCGCGTCGGTACGCCACTTCGCAAACGTCCAGTCGTCCGCCCAGCCGCGCAGAAGAATCTGATACGCGTGGCTGTGCCCGTTGATAAACCCCGGAACCACCAGCCGGTCGGCCGGAAACGAGCGCGTTACGAGGTCGCCGGCGGCGTCGCGAATGGCGCGAAAGTCGCCGCTCGCAGCGATCGTTCCGGCCCGCACGGCGAAGCCGTAGTCCCGTCGCAGCTCGCCGCCGACCAACGCCTGGGCACACTGCACCAGCTCGTTGACGCTCACCCCGCGCGACCCGCGCCGCGCACGACCGGAACGCCGCCTTTAACGACGCCGGCGGCGAGGTTCCCGCCGAACTGCCAGCCGAACTCGTGCGGAGATGCAATAAGCAGGGCCGTCAAATCGGCCGGGCCGCCCGGCCGAATGGAACCCGCATCGACGTGCAGCGAACGGGCGGCCGCGCGCGTCACGCCGTACAATGCCTCGGCGGCCGACAGGCCGAAAAGCTTGCGGCCGAAGTACGCTACGGTCTGCAGGTTAAAACACCGCGAGGTGCCCGGGTCGTAGTCGCTGGCGAGCGCGACGGTCGCGCCCGCCTCGAGCAGCGCCCGCACCGGAGCGCGCTGCGGCAGATCGAGGTATGCGATCGTTGCGGGACACGCGACGGTAACGATGCCGCGCTGTGCGATCGCTTGCACGTCTCGGTCGGTGATGTAGTTGCAGTGATCGACGGCGTCGACGTCCAGCCCGGCCGCCATCGCGGCGCCGCCGCCATACGCCATTTCGTCGCAATGAACGCGCAGCCGCAGGCCGTGCAGGCGCGCCGTATCGAGATAGCGGCGCGTTTGTGCGGGCGAAAAAAATCCTGGCTCGCAGAATGCGTCGGCATACACCGCCCCGTGCGCCGCTGCCGCCGGAACGACCTGATCGATCAGGTAGTCGACGAAGGCTTCTTCCCGGGTGAACTCGGGCGGCAGCGCGTGGGCGCCCAGAAACGTCGCAACCAAGCGCGGGACGCCGGCATCGTCGCGATGTTCGGCGATGAGGTCGAGCAACGCCGTCTCACCCGGTTTGTGCAACGCGTATCCGGTTTTGGTTTCCAACGTCGTGGTCCCGTGGGCGAGCATCGTTTCCAGTCGCGGCCGAACCGTGCCGTCGTAGAATGCGGCCGGGTCCAACAGGGCCTTACGGGTTTGCTCGATCGTGTAGCGCATCCCCAAGGGCGCCGCTTCTCCGCGCAGCCGAGCGGCGAAATCCGGCTCGCGATCGCCGAAAAACAGCGGGTGCGCGTGGGCGTCGACCAAACCCGGGACGACGACGGCATCCCCGAAGTCGAGTTCGTCGGCATCCCGGCCGGCGGCCGCCGCCGCGATTTCCGCGCGCGTTCCGACCGCAACGACGACGCCGTCCTCGATGAAAACTGCGCCCGCGTCGATGCGACCGAGCGCATCGAAATCGACGCCGCACTGGGCGGCGCCGGTATCGCACGTAACGATTGTTTTCGCCGCGACGATTAGAGCCGCCAATCGATGCCCTTTTCGTCGGCGGTCGCGATCGCGATCTCGTAACCGGCGTCGGCATGCCGGACGACGCCCATACCGCAGTCGGTCGCCAGCACGCAGCCCAAGCGTTCGTGCGCGTCTTGGCTGCCGTCGGCCACGACGACCATGCCGGCGTGCAAACTGTAGCCGATGCCCACGCCGCCGCCGTGATGCACCGACACCCAGCCGGCCCCGCAGGCGGTGTTTATCAGCGCGTTCAGGATCGGCCAGTCGGCGATGGCGTCGGAGCCGTCCTTCATCGCCTCCGTCTCGCGGTTAGGGGAGGCCACCGAACCGGCGTCGAGATGATCGCGGCCAATCACGATTGGCCCCTGGAGTTCACCGCGACGGACCATGTCGTTGAAGCGCCGGCCCATTTTTGCGCGCTCTCCGTAGCCCAACCAGCAGATGCGGGCCGGCAATCCCTGGAAGTGGACTCTTTCCCGGGCCAGCCGCAGCCAGCGCGCCAGACCTTCGTCCTCCGGAAAGGTGTCGAGTACGGCCTGGTCGGTACGGTAAATGTCTTCCGGGTCGCCGGACAGGGCGGCCCAGCGGAACGGACCCTTGCCTTCGCAAAATAGCGGGCGAATGTACTCCGGAATGAAGCCGGGGA
>DATCGB010000374.1:0-10094 GCA_036509155.1 Candidatus Tumulicola sp.
CGACCACAGCCGATCGGCATCCGCCGGATCGACGAACACGCGGCTAAAATAAAACGGCCGCTCGTTCGCCAGCGTATCGGCACTGACTTCCGTCCAGGTCGCACCGCCGTCGTCGGAGCGCCACAACAGGCCGCTCTTCGATTCGATCAAGGCGTACACGCGCTTGGGATTCGAGGGTGCGATCGCGACGGCAATGCGGCCCTGAACACCACTCGGCAGCCCGTTACCGCTCAGCCGCGTCCAGGTCGCGCCGCCGTCGGCCGAGCGGTAGAGACCGTCTTGATCGCCGCCGCTTTGCACGCTCCAACCGGTGCGGCGAAACTCCCACAGGCCGGCGTAGACCGTGTCGGGAGCGGCCGGATCCATGGCCATGTCGGAAACGCCGGTGCGCAAGCCCGCGAAGAGCACGTTCGACCACGTTTTGCCGCCGTCGAGCGTGCGATACACGCCTCGTTGGGTGCCGTCGGCGAACGGATCGCCCAGCGCCCCGACCAAGACGTGCCGCGAATCGCGCGGATCGATCAACACCGAACTCACCAAGCCGTTTTGCAGCGGCAGTACGCGGCTCCAGATGGCGCCGCCGTCATGGCTTACGTAAACGCCATCGCCTGGCGATACGTCGTTACGCGGATTGGATTCGCCGGTTCCCACCCAGACCGTGTTGGGGTCGTTCGGATCGATCGTAATCGCACCGATCGATGCGACGTCCTGCCGATCGAAGACCGGCAGCCAGGTTTGCCCGGCATCGGTGGTCTTCCACACGCCGCCGCCGGCCGCGCCGGCGTAATAGAGCGCCGCGTCGCGATTGGTTCCGGCAACCGCTCCCAGGCGTCCGCCCGAAACGGCCGGGCCGATACTGCGCCACGCCAGATCGACAGCCGGCACGCCGGCCGGCTGCGAGGCCACGCGCATGGGCGTTGCCGGCAAGCCAAGCGCGCACGCCGTCAACACGGATGCATGGATGAAACGCACGCTCGAACGGTTCTAAGGTTTCCGCGGCCGAGCCTCCGCGCCGGCGTACGGCCCGGGATTGGGAACGTCGCCCTTTCCGATGCGCTTGCTCAGAAAGTATGCCAACAGCGCACCGGCCCATTGAAGCCGCGGCGCCAACCACGCGCGTTGCGCCGGACAGGTCAGCTCGCCCAGCTCCAACACGAGGCTTGCGTCGCGAGTCGTCACCGCTTCGAACGCATAGTAGTCGCGCAGCCCGACCGTAAAGTTATCCGGCTGGAAACCAAACGGAACGTACGCTCCGTACAGCGCGTGCCACGCCGCCGCGGCCGGCCGGTCCTGGGAGCGATGAAAACCGATCGACGCCCCACTCGCGCAGGCCCGCGCGGATCCATCGAAATGGATAAAGACGGCGGCGTCGACGGCGTAGCGTCCCTCGAAATCGGCCGGCAGCCGGGCAACCGTCACGCCGTGCCGGCGCAGGATGCGCGTCGCCGCGTCGGCCACGACCGGGGTCCAGGCGCGCTCGCCGGCGGCGCCCAAGTTGCAGCGGCGCTCATGGAACCGCGCGCAGCTTGCCGGCCGGCCCTCATGCCCAGCCGAGATCAAGACGTCAAACGCCAGGGCAACCGCCAGAACGACGCCATGCATCGAATTTAGTATAGCCGGGAGCACCGAAAATACCGGCGCCCACGGGAAACAAACCGGGGGTCGTGCGAATACTATAACCAAGCCAGCGGAGGATTGTCCAAGCTTTGAGCATCCAAAACCCGACCGACCACCGCGAGGCCTCGATCCTGGAGGCCGCCCACCAGATTTCGCTCAGCCGGCCCGTCTTGGTCGCGCTGCTGGACGCGCCCGAGATCCGCGACGTCACCATCGGCGAACTGATGGACGTGCTGTCTCAGTTCGGCAGCGGAGACATCGCCCGATCGCTCGACTCGCCCGTTCCCGACGCCGCGTACGGCAGCGAAATGCGGGCGCGCCTTTCCGAGCGCGAACTGGAGGTCGTCCACCTGATCGTCGAAGGTCTCTCCAACAAGGAGATCAGCGGGCGGCTGGCGCTCAGCGACAAGACTGTAAAGAATCACATCTCGCACATTCTTGCTAAGCTCAGCCTGACGGCCCGCACGCAGGTGGCCGTCCAGGCAATGCGCGACGGCCTAGCTCACTAGGCGGCCGACAACTCGACCGGACGCTCTCCACAGCGGAGCGTTCGGACGGTTCCGGAAGCGAAATCGTAGACCAGCACGCCGCGCAGGTCTTCGCCCGCGTAGCTGCGGGCCGCGGCGCGAATCGCGCGCATCGCCTCCAGGCGCCGGCCATCGCGCGCCAACCGGCGAAAGACCACGCCATACACGCCGCCGCGCCGTCCGCGCACGATCGCGTCGAAGCCACCGGCATCGCGGCCGACCGCGACGACGTCGCGAGGGCGAACGGCAAAGAGCCGCGCGGCCAGCCGGCCGGCAGCAAACGTCCGCAGGTCGTTCACGATCCGATCGCGTTCGGCGAATAGCAGCGCCGGACGAATTCCGTCGCCGGCGGCTCGCTGCACCATCCGCTCGAAGCGAATCAGGGCATTCGTGATCAGTGCTCGCTGGGTAGCGTTTCGGCCGCCGCCTTCGTGCGATAAGGCTAACGTGACGATCGCGCCGCGCATCGCGCGTTCGGCAAGTTGCGGCAGGCGTTGCGCCACCAAGATCGGGTCCATCACGCGCCCATCGTAGGCGCGTTCCATGCCACCTGGGTGGCACGATGATCTCGGGCGGCTTAAATTGCGCGCCGTCCGGCGGCGGCGACCAGCGCCGCTACCTGCGCTCGCGAGCGCAAGCCCAGCTTGCCAAAGACCGACGACACGTGCTTTTCCACCGTTTTGCCGGCGATGTTGAGGGTCTTGGCAATCTCGGCGTTCGTGTGCCCCTGCGCGAGGAGCGCGACGATCTGGTTTTCGCGGACCGAGAGCGCGTGGAAGGCGTCGTTGGGCGAGGTCGCCGGCGCGAATCCGAGACGGCGCACGCACGCTGCAGCGCCACATCGTGCGTAGAGTTCGCGGGCGGCCGCGACGTCGCCGGCCGTTTCGAGTGCGCGGGCTGCGAGCAGCGGCCACCCGAGGGCATCGTACCGCGCCGCTGCTTGACGACCGTAATCGCACGCTTCGGCGGCCCCGCCAAAGCGCGCAGCTCGCAGTGCCAGCACGAGGCCTTCGGTTGCCAGGGCTACGTCGTTTCCGTTGCGCGAAGCTTCGCGCGCGAGGCGCACGGCTCGGTCCTGTTCGCCTTCCGGCAAAACTCCCGCAGCGTCGATCAGCAGATACATGGCTTCGGGGATGGCGCGTTCGAGCGAACCCAGCGCGCACCGGATGAGTGCCCGGCCGGCGTCGTCGTCGCCGCGCGCGACCAGTAGTCCGCCGACCGCACCGAGCAACGCGATGGAATCGGGTTCGTTTGGGTTTTCCCGGGCGCGACGGACGTGATCTTCGTCGAACTTCCGCCAGAGGCTTTCGTCGCCGCTGGCGGTCGCCGCATACGCGGCAATCGGCAACGCGACGAGGACCGCGGGCGTGACGTCGGCGTTCGCCAGGACTTCTTCCATTCGAGACGTCGATTGCGACAGTTTTCCGCGCTGAAAAAGGTAGGCAGCCTCGACGGCGACGGCGTACACACGCAAACCGCGAAAGCCCCACGCGCTCTCCACCCGGGCGGCTCGGGCCAGCGACCGCTCGACGACGGCATTTTGCGCGAGATAGATGCCGGTAAGCGCCAAGGCCGATTCCACCTCGACGACGGCCTCGGGAGACAACGCTCGCAGGAGTTCGCCCACCTCTGCGGCCGCGCGTTTCCAGGCCGGCGCGTCGTTGAAAAAAGAGTGGCGCATCAACTGGACGATCAGAAAGTTCTTGCGGACGGCGGGCGGAAGATCGACGGGATCGACAACCCGGTCGAGAAACTCGGCGGCCGACGGAACCCCAGTTTGAGCGCTCGCAACGCGGGCACAGCTGACGAGTAAGTGATTGCGCGATCCGTCGCTCAGTCGCGCCCCAAACTCGCTCAAAAACCGGCGCGCGCCCGCCAGCGCGGCGTCGTCGCCGACGTTGTACCGCTGACCGAGGACGCTGGTCGCGAGCAGCGCAGCCGCATCGAATTCGCCACGTTCCAGACGCATGCCGAGAGCCGTCTCAAAAGCTGCGATGGCGCGCTCGTAATGTCCGTGAAGCCGGTCGATCACGCCGATTCGCTCGAACAGCCGGGCGCGATCGTCGGGGTCGTGGGCGGCTTCGAGCGCCCGTTCGAAACAAGTTAAGGCTTCGGGCAATGCGCGCAGCTCAAAAGTGGCGTTGCCGGCGCGTTCGTTATAGTACAGGCACTTCGGCGCGTTCCCGGATTCCCACGCGTGATAGGCGAGTTCTTCAAGATGGTCGCCGGCAAGCGCGCCGGTTTCGAACGTCAGCAGAATGCGGGCGTGCAGCTCCCGCGCTTCGAATGCCGGCAGTTCGTCATAGACCGTCTGGCGCGTTAGCGCGTGGCGGAAGCGGCAGCTGCGCCGGCCTCCGTCGTCGACGAGCAGATTGAGTTCGTGCGCTCGCGCAAGCGCGGGAAACACTTCTTGCGGCCGGCGATTCATGACCACCGCGAGCACGTTTGGATCGAACCGTTGCCCCAAGACGGCAGCGTGTTTGATCACGTTTCGCTCGTCCGCGGAGAGACCGTTCAACCGGGCCGCAATGGAAGCGCGAATCGACAGCGGAAGGCCCAATGGAACGTCGCGCACGGTGGCGCGGTCGATATAAACGTTGACTAGTTCTTCGGCGAAAAATGGATTGCCCTCGCTGAGTCGCTCGATATCCAGCACCACCTTCTCGGGCAGGTCCCCGCGGCCCGCGGCCGCACCATCGACTACCGCGCGAATTTCGGGACGCGCGAGCGGTTCCAGCGTTACGTGGCGCAACGTGGATTCGCGCAACAACGGCGAAAGCGACGAGAGCAGTTCCTCGCCGGCGTCGAGCTCTTCGGACCGGCAGGTCGCGACGATCAGAAGCCGCATGGATTTCATCCGATGCGCGACGTAACTCAAAAACTCTAAGGTCGACCCATCGGCCCAGTGGATGTCTTCAACGGTTAAGACCGTCGCGCGCTTAGCGCACACCACATCGAGCAGTTCGAGAACCGCCGCAAACAACCGGTCTTTTTCGAGGACGGCGCCACCGTGAGCCTCGACTACCCGGGGCGGAAGCCGATCGGGAATCGTTTGCACGAGCGCGCCGAGGACCGTCGGACCGAGCCGCTCGAGGTCCACGCCCGGCACGAGGGCGCGCAAGAACGCCCGCAGGGGGCCCATGGGCTGCTGCCCGCGGTACAAACACTCACAGTTCACGACATTACGCGCGCGGCCGCGCTCGAGGCGTTCGAGGAATTCGGTTAGCAGCCGCGTCTTGCCGATGCCCGCTTCGCCGGAAATAAGCACGAAAGAGCCGCTGCTCTGAGCCAGCGACTTTCGTGCATTCTCGAGCACTTCAAGCTCGTCGACCCGGCCGACGAATTGGCGGCATCTGACGGACTCTACGACCATCGCGGCTCGTACTACGTCGGTGTGCGGGAATGCTCCTGGACCGCCGCGATCTTCGCGAGCAAACGAACTCGTGCGGAATCGCCGGTTGCGGCGCGCAGGGCCACCTGGAAATACTGCCCCGCCTCGGGGAGGGCGCGCAGTTGAAAGGCCAGGTCACCGGCGCGTTCGTTGTACAGCCGCGTTTTATCGCGGTCGCCCGATTCGAGGGCGTGGTATGCGAGCTGATCCACCCGCGAGGCGGAATCCGGAACGGTCTCGAGCGCCGCCAGCACGCGCTCGTGGTAGCGCGGGCGGCGGTGGGGGGCAACCGATCCGGCGAATCGCTGGTGCGTAAGACCGTGATTGAATCTCCAGCGATAGCCATCGTCGTCCGCGGCGACGATGATCCCGGCCGCACCGCATCGCACCAGCGAGGCAATCAGACCGGTCAGGTCGCGCTGCGTCGCAAGCGCCAGCAACAGCGCATCGAAGCGGTACCCCAAGAGGGCGGCGTGCTGGAGAACGCGGCAGTCTTCGCCCGAGAGCGCGGGGAGACGCTCTCGGGCGCGCCGTTGCGTGCGACGATTTTCGGGCAAGCCCCTAGATCGGATCCTGCGCGACTCCGATGACGGTACCGCTGTCGAGCCCCTTGTTAAAGCTGTACTCGTATTTGCCGCCCGGATACGAATAGATGTCGACCGAAGCATTCGTTTTGTCGCCGCAGGCCAAATTCGTTTGGGCGGCGTTGAGCGAGCACTGCGGGGAAGCCCCTTGAAGCGGGAACACCTTGGGCGCTCCCGTGTATGGCGGCGCGTACACGTTCAAGGTCAGGTTGACGTCGTCGGTAACGATCATATCGTCTTTTTTGTCGAACGTCAGGATGCCCGGGGCGCCGAGATTAACGTGCGCGATGGGCTTGCCCGGCATTTTGCCGCCTTTGAACGACAGAATGCCGGTGGCGCTGGCCGAGCTGTGGTACGAAACGTAGACGTTGTTTTTCGAATCGACGCCCACGCCGGTAGCGAGGAAGATATTCGGGTTGGTGAGGTAGCGCGCCGGTTTCGTCTTGCCCTTCGAATAGACCGAAACGTTCCCGGCCGAACTAGACGGCCCAAGAATATCGTCGACGTAGCGCGTTCCGTCGGAAGCGAACGCAATGCCGGCCGCCTGGCCTTTGGGATCGACCAAGGTCGTGCCGGCGGCACCGCAATTCGGTCCGAACGAGAGGACGTCGGAAGAACTGGTATTGAGGTCGAGCGCCTGGGGCACCCAGAGCTCGTGGGAACCATCGACGGCGATCGAGTTGACGCCCTCGCCAACGGTGTCGATGTGACAAATCGCTTTTTTATTGTTCTTGTCGACCGCGTTGAAATCCTGAACGGGACTGGAAGTCGAAGAATTGTATTCGGCCACGTAGATTTGCGCTTTGAGCGCCGTAGGATCGACGAAAACCAGCCCGTTGGCACGGCCCGCGCCGGCGGCCGGCCGGATGCCCGCGTCGAGTGAGACGAATGGAGTAAAACCGAGTGAGTTCGCCGCCACCGGCGGCTGAGAAGACGATCCGGCATTCGAGCAGCCCGAGAAAATCAGCAAAGCGCATCCGCCGGCGAGCGCCCAACCGAATAAACGTTGAGAATATTGCATGCGGACAAGGTAACACCGCAGCGGGTGCGGGCGTATGGGGGGAATCCCTACCTCGCGCCGGCGTCCGACGGCCAGCGAAATGAAAAACCCGGCCTTGCGGACGGGTTTTTCGAGGTGGGGCGTGCTCGCCGCTAGAGGTCTTCGGGGTTGATGCCCTTGAGGCGGTCGTACTGCGTCTTCTTCGGCGGCGCGGTGACGCTGACGTGGTCTTCGTACTCGCCTTCGTACTGGACGGTGAGCGGCTCGCGATTGCGTTCGTAGGCACTGACGAGCCGGCTCATGCCGTCCCCGTTGCCGCCCATGACTTCCGCGAGGGCCGCGTCGTCGGCGGTCATTGCGGCCGCAAACGCCATCTCGTACTCCTGACGCGGGCGGCCGTCGGCGTCGACGTCTTGCCCCTCGGGCACGATCTCGACGTTGCGGTAGCGCGACATACCGGTACCGGCCGGAATGAGTTTGCCGATGATGACGTTTTCCTTGAGCCCGAGCAGCGGGTCGTACTTGCCCTTGATGGCCGCGTCGGTGAGGACGCGCGTGGTCTCTTGGAAACTCGCCGCCGACAGAAACGACTCGGTCGCCAGCGACGCTTTGGTGACGCCGAGCAGCACCGGATTGGCCGTGGCCGTCTGCTTGCCGTCGCCGCGCACGCGGTCGTTGGCCTCGGCGAACTGGGCCGCTTCGATCAGCTGACCGGGGAGCAGCAGCGTGTCGCCGCCTTCGACGATCTTGACCTTGCGCAGCATCGCACGCACGATGACCTCGATGTGCTTGTCGTTGATGTCGACGCCTTGCGAGCGGTACACCTTCTGCACTTCCTGGACGAGGTAGTTCTGCAGCGCCGTCTCGCCCTTGATGCGCAGGATGTCGTGCGGGTTGAGCGAGCCTTCGTTCAGCCGGTCGCCCGGCCGAACTTGACTGCCTTCCTGCACCGCGAGATGCGTGCCGTGCGGAACGTCGTATTCGTGTTCCTCGCCGGCTTCGTCGACGACGATGATGATACGTTTGTTGCGGTCTTCGCCGAACTTCACCGTGCCGGTAACCTCGGTGATGGTTGCCTGACCTTTGGGCTTGCGCGCTTCGAAGATTTCCTCGACGCGCGGGAGACCCGTGATGATGTCTTCGGTGGCTACGCCGCCCGTGTGGAAGGTTCGCAGCGTCAACTGCGTGCCCGGCTCGCCGATCGACTGAGCCGCGATGATGCCTACCGCGGTGCCGATGTCGGCCTTGTTGCCGGTCGCGAGATCGCGTCCGTAACACAGCGAGCACACGCCGTATTTCGACTGACAGGTCAGGACCGAGCGAATCTTTACCTGCGGTATGCCCGCGTCGATGAGCGCCTTGGCTTTTTCTTCGTCGATCTCTTCGCCGCGTCCGACGATCGCCGTCGTGGGTCGCTTGGGTTCGAGGCGAACCTCTTCGGCCGAGCGGCGACCGATGATGCGATCGGTGAGCGGTTCGATGATCTCCTTGCCGACGCGAATGTCGCTGACCGTGATGCCGTTGCTCGTGCCGCAATCCTCCTCGCGGATGATGACGTCCTGAGCGACGTCGACCAGACGGCGCGTGAGGTAGCCGGAGTCGGCCGTGCGCAGCGCCGTGTCGGCAAGACCCTTACGCGCGCCGTGCGTCGAGATGAAGTACTCGAGGACGGTCAGGCCTTCCTTAAGCGACGCCTTGACCGGAATTTCGAGAATCCGCCCGGACGGATCGGACATGAGGCCGCGCATACCGCCGAGCTGCTTGACCTGCGCGATCGAACCGCGCGCGCCCGAGGTCGCCATCATGAAGACCGGATTGAGCGGGTTCTGCGCGGCCTGCATGGCGGTCGTGACTTCTTCCGAGGCCTTGGACCAGATCTCGATCGTTTTGTTGTACTGCTCGTCGTCGGAGATAAAACCTTGATCGAAGAGCCGACGGAGCTCGTCGACTTCGTTTTGGGCTTTGTCGACGATCGCGTACTTCTCGGTCGGAACGATGATGTCGCTGATCGAAACCGTCGTGCCCGAGAGCGTTGCGAAATGGAAGCCGAGATCCTTGATCGCGTCGAGAAAGCGTGCCGTTTCGGCGTTGCCGTATTTGCGATAGCAATCGGTGATAATTTTCTTGAGCGCGCCCTTGTCGATGATTTTGTTGACGAACGCGTGATCCCAGCGGCGCGGAAAGGCCGAGTTGAAGATGACGCGCCCGATGGTCGTTTTGATCAGCTCGTCGTTCCAACGCGCGTATACCCACTCTTGGAGTCCGACGTTGCGCGTCTCGTAGGCGATGACCGCCTCCTTGGCGCCGTAAAACGTCGGAATTGCGCCCGGCGCGTCGGGTGTCGGAGCGTTCTTGTTCTTGCCGCGGGGAAACTGCTCGTAATCGTCGATCACGGCGGCCTTCGCCGGTCCGGAGTACTCGTCGCGATGGAACGTGAGGTAGTAGAGGCCCAGGACCATGTCTTGCGTCGGGATCGACACCGGGTTGCCGTAAGCCGGCAACAGGATGTTGTTCGACGAGAGCATGAGAATGCGGGCTTCCGCCTGCGCGCCGGCCGACAGCGGAAGGTGAACGGCCATCTGATCGCCGTCGAAGTCGGCGTTGTACGGCGTGCACACGAGCGGATGGAGATGGATGGCTTTGCCCTCCACCAGCACCGGTTCGAACGCCTGAATTCCGAGGCGATGCAGCGTCGGCGCGCGATTGAGCAGCACCGGATGTTCTTTGATTACTTCCTCGAGAACGTCCCAGACTTCGGGACGAACGCGTTCGACCATGCGCTTCGCACTCTTGATATTGTGCGCTTGCTGACGATCGACGAGCTTCTTCATCACGAACGGCTTGAAGAGCTCGAGCGCCATTTCTTTGGGCAGGCCGCACTGGTGCAGCTTCAGGTTCGGGCCGACCACGATGACCGAACGGCCGGAGTAGTCTACGCGCTTGCCGAGCAGATTCTTCCGGAAGCGGCCCTGTTT
>DATCGB010000375.1:0-7060 GCA_036509155.1 Candidatus Tumulicola sp.
GCTCGGCAGCCGTCGCGTCGTCGAGCGAATAGAGCATGCTGACGCCTTCGATCGGTTTCTGCGCGACGCCGTCCACCGAAACCGGCTCGGGGATCCCGGCCGCTTCGAGAACCGTGGGTGCGACGTCGATGAGGTGGTGGAACTGCGAACGGATCTCGCCTTTCGCCTTGACGCCGTTCGGCCAGTGGACGATCGTGCCGTTGCGCGTGCCGCCCCAGTGCGAAGCGACCTGCTTGGTCCACTGGTAGGGCGTGTTCATCGCGTGCGCCCAGCCGACGGCGTAGTGGTTGTAGGATTCTATCCCGCCGAGTTTATCGATTCGAGCGGTCAGGAACTCCGGCGTTTCGAGCGCCGACATGCCGTTGAAGTTCAGCATCTCGTTGAACGTGCCGTTCAACGTGCCCTCGGCCGAGGCGCCATTGTCGCCGATAATAAAGTACACGAGCGTGTCGTCGAGGACGTCGAGCTTCTTAATCGAGTCCAGCAAACGCCCGACGTGATGGTCGGTAAATTCCAGGAAGCCCGCGTAGACCTCCATCTGCCGGCGCAGTACGGGTTTAAGCGCTTCGGGCATCTCGTCCCACGACGGGATTTCCTTATGGCGCTCGGTGAGCTGGCAGTCCGCCGGGATAACGCCGAGCTTCTTCTGGCGAGCGAACGTTTCTTCGCGCAGCTTGTCCCAGCCGGCGTCGAACTTGCCCTTGTACTTGTCGGCCCATTCCTTCGGCACGTGGTGGGGAGCGTGGGTTGCGCCGGGCGCGAAGTACATGAAGAACGGCTTGTCGGGCGCGAGCGCCTTTTGCTGCCCAACCCAGTTGATGGCCTTCTCGGTCATGTCATCCATGAAGTGGTAGCCCTCTTCGGGCGTTTTGTCCGGCTCGACCGGTATCGTGCCTTCGTAGATTGTCGGGTACCACTGGCTCGCTTCGCCGCCGATGAAGCCATAAAAATACTCGAAGCCGCCGCCGCCCGTGGGCCAGGCGTCGAACGGTCCTACCGCGCTGGTTTCCCACACCGGCACTTCGTGGCACTTGCCGAACTGCGCGGTGGAGTAGCCGTTGAGTTTCAGCGTTTTGGCTAGCGGCGACATCGAGTTGGGCAGCACCGAGCTATAGCCCGGTGCGCCGGTGGCGATCTCGGTAATGCCGCCCATGCCGGCGGAATGGTGGTTGCGCCCCGTCAGGAGCGCCTGTCGCGACGGCGAGCAGAGCGCCGTCGTATGGAAGCGATTGTATTTGAGTCCGTCGGCCGCGAGCTTCTCCGCGTTCGGGGTCTGACAGGGACCGCCGAAAACGCTGGCCGCGCCGAAGCCGGCGTCGTCGATGAGCACGATCAGCACGTTGGGCGCGCCCTTGGGCGGACGAAGCTGCTCGATCGGCGGGAACTTTGTGTCGGGGTCCTTCGCATCATAGGTGATCAGGCCGATTCTCCCGGTGTTCGGCATCGGGAGATGGGATCGATGTTTGTTATCGTCGCTACTCATGATTCGTCTGCTTCCTGTGTGAAAAGGGATGTCAGGCGGCTTGCTGCCCTGCGGCACCATTCGTAGTTCTCGGCGGGGGCCCTCGCCAAGTCGAACCCATTACTCGTTAGTCTTTTTCCGGGGGCCACTTTTGGCGAACGAAATCCCAGGGATTCGAGCAACCTTTGTGCCCGGGAAGCGGTGCGATGGCCTTGAACGTGAGAGGCTTTTGCGTGTAGTCGAAAATGTCGTCGAAGGCGTCAGCGCGCTGGTCGGCATACGCGTGACCCGATCCCGTACCCAAAAAGGGTAGGTTAAACGTTTGTTCGATGTAGCGCAAGGTGCTCGCAATTTCGTGTTGCTTGTGCGAGATGTAGTGGGCCTTCGCGTACGGTGACACAACGATCAGCGGAACGCGATACCCGAGCCCTTCGTACACCCCCGTTTGCGGGTCGGGGTATTGCGGCGGCAGAACGTGGTCGTACCAGCCGCCCCACTCGTCCCACATGATGACGATCGCCGTACTGTTCCAGTAGGGGCTTTCGCCAATCTCGTTGACGATCGACGTCACCCAGTTCGGACCGCAGTTGCCCGAGCCGCCGCCCGCGTGGTCGGAAGCGCCGCCGTGCGGCATCACCCATGTGACCTGCGCCAGGTCGCCGTTTGCAATGTCGGTCAACACGTTTGTATCCGGCTCGGAGATGTTCGCGTTCCAATCCGGGCCGTAGCGGACCGCCTTTACGGCGTCGAATGCGTTGAGCCAATACGAATCACCCTTCGGGCCGGAGACGTGAGGCTGCACGTAATACCGCCAAGTGATTCCGGCTTGGTCGAGGAGGTCCGCGATCGTCGGATAGGCCGACGACGGCTTATCATCCAACGGAAAGCACGGGTCGGGCCCCGGTTCGGGCCCGAATGGATAGCCGACTTCATGGCCGAAGGCGCGCGGAAACTGCGGCGGCTTACTGCGTCCGGCCGCAAGATAATACTCCGCCTCTTTGGGCGCGTCGCACCCCCAGGGCATGATGCTCGGAACCTCGCTGGCATGGCCCGACTGCGCCGCCACCATGTATTGGTGCGACGGGAACGACTCACCACTGTTTGAGGAGAACGTATCGTCGCCCAAGGTGTACTGCTTTGCCATCGTCCAGTACGGCCGGATCTGCGCCTCGGGAACGTACGAATAAGCCAGATCCAGCCAATCGCCTTGACGATGGTAGACCCAGCAGTCCGGGAAATTCTCCGGTTCGCTTTTGCAGGCTGGGCCGCCGGCAAATTGGTAGACCTCCCGGTCGAACCCGTCGTTCTTTCCTCCGTCGTAGTCTTCGAGGAATTCCCAATGCGAATGGATCGGATCCTGGTTCGGCCACGCCAAGTTTATCGGCTTTAGCGTATAGGTCGTTCCGTGACCGATGCCATACGTCGCGCCGTTTGCTCCGGGAAAATTGTGAAAGAAATTATCGAAGCTGCGATTCTCCTGCATGATGACGATTACGTGTTGAATCGGACCAACAGCGTGGCCGCGCTGCATGGTGCGCGCCGGCACGAGGTTCGCCGCACCGTGCGAGCCCGTGCCCGCGCAGCCAACCAGCAAAGAGAGTAAGAGTCCGGTGCTAAAACGACTGTACATAAGTCCTCGACGCGACGTAAACCAGCAGGTTGCGGATCGCGCGCTCCGGATGGGGATGGAGGCCGCGATTGCTGCCTCTTACATGCCTTTTAACCGGTTACCTGTCGCGCGCGCGGCGCGCAACTTCATCACGTCGCCGGGATGCATTTGACGCCTTTCACGCGGCAGGTGGCAATCACCGCCGGGCCAGTACCTGCCGGGAACGGCGATCCCTTAAGACGCTTCAGCACGCCGTTGCTTTGGACTTGATACGCCGAGATCGAGTTGGCGCCGTTATTGACGACGTAGAGGTATTTACCGGTCGAATCGAACGCGCCGTAGCAGGCTCCCGCACCGGCATCAAACGGCGAACCCTTCAACTCGGTCAACCCGCCAGTGCTTTTGATCTGATAAGCGGAGACGTTGCCGGAGCCGTTGTTCGGTGCGTAGATAAACTTGCCGGCTGGGTCGGCAACGATGCTGCACGGTCCCGTGGCGGCGGCAAACGGCGAGCCTTTAACATTTTTCAGCGTGCCGTTGGACGCGTCGATCGTATAGGCGGAGACGTTGTCGGACCCATAGTTGGATACGTAGACGAACTTGCCCGACGGGTCGACGCCCACGCCGAAGGCTTGGCTGCCCGCACCAAACGGCGATCCGGGTACCGACGTCAGCGCGCCGTTGCTCGCGATCTTGTAGCCCGAGACGTTAGCGGAACTCGCGTTTGGCACGTACACAAATTTGCCGGTCGGATCTGCCGCTATATATTGTGCGCCGGTGCCCGCCGGAAACGGCGAGCCCTTCACGGGCGTGAGCGCGCCGTTGGACTTGATCGTAAACGCAGAAACGCTGCTATTTGCGCTGACGCCGTAGTTCGCCACGTAGACAAACTTGCTGCTCGGATCGATCGCGACGCCCGCCGGTTGGGTGCCCGCGCCAAACGGAGATCCCTTTACTTGCGTCAGCGCGCCGCTGCCCGCGTCGATAGAATACGCAGAAACGTCGCCGGACGTCGCATTAGACGCTTGAGCGAAGGAGCCCGAAGGATCGATGGCTATGCCCGAGGGTCCGCTTCCCGCGTTAAACGGCGATCCTGCAATCTGCGTGAGCGCGCCGTTGCTCGCAATTTTATAGGCGGAGATATTCGTGGAGCCCTCATTGGCCACGTAAGCGAATTCGGCCGCTGGGGTACCGGGCTGCACGCCGTCGCGAGCGATCGTCCGACTCGCGGCGGCGTTGGGAAGGGTTGGATTTGGACCTTGCGACGCGCCGGTCGAGCAGGCCGAGAGCAACGGAATCATCGCGAGCGCGGCATAGGCGATCGGGCCGATTCTCCCGGCGTTCGGCCTCGGGAGGTGGGATCGATGTTTGTTGTCGTCGCTGCTCATGAATTGGTGTGCCCCCCGTGTGAAAAGATGCGCATCGCGGGCCGTGAACGCTATTCAGTCGGGATGCCGGGCTGCGTGCTGCTCTGCGGCACGTTCGCAGTTCTCAGTAGAGGCCCTCGCCCAATCGACCCTCGTGGGACCTAAGCATCACATATCCGCCCTCTCCGTCCCAATATTTCGTCGGCGTGCGGTCCCTCAGTCGGCGCCGACGGACGCGTAAAAGAGCCAGCCTACGGCTACCAGTAACACGACTACGACGGCGACGATTAGCGCGAGCAGCAAAGGTCGTCGGAAGTTCGGCATTCGGGACCCTCACGGAGCAGACGGTCGAGTGGCAGCGCGTCGTCGAGGTTTTTCGTCGGGCGCGAGGAACTCCTCGGCGTGCTTGCGATAATCGCATTCGCGCGCCTCGCCTCCGAACAAAATTCGGCGCGGAACCGAAATCGTGATATCCCTACCGGCTCCTGACGCTCGGTGAGGATAAGAACGTAGATTCCGTGACTGCGGTCAGCGTAGCCAACTTCACCGTGCTGCTCGGCTGCGCTCTCGCGATTTCCATTGCAGCCGAGCGGCTGCGTCTTCCGGCGGCAGTGCTCCTCGTCGCGGCCGGCGCCGCGGCGGCCGCCTTCTGGCACGTGCGGCTGCCCTTCGATTTCGGTCCGGCGCTGCTCTTTCTGTTCTTGCCGCCGCTAATTTTCGAGGCAGGCTGGCATTTAAATTTGCGCGAGCTGCGCCGGCAGTGGGTCCGCATCGGCGTGTTGGCGTTTCCCGGAACCCTGGTCAGCGCGTTTGCCGTAGCGGGCGTCTTGACCGCGCTCGGGGCTCTATCGTTTCCCTCCGCGCTGCTGCTCGGCGCGATCGTCGCCGCGACCGACCCCGTGGCCGTCGTAGCGGTGTTCCGATCCGTCCGCGTGCCCGCGTCGATAAGCACCGTCGTCGAGGCCGAGTCGATTGCAAACGACGGCGTGGCAGTCGTCCTGTATGCGATCGCGCTGGCGGTTCTGAGTAGTCCCGGGCCGTTCTCGGCCTGGCTGCTCATCCACGGGACGATGGCAATCGTGGTGGGCGCGTTCGTCGGCGCGGCGTGCGCGATACCGTTTTGGCTCGCCATGTCGATCACCGATTTCTCGGAATACGAAACGGCTGGGACGGTCGCTTTGGCTTACACCTCCTATCTCGTAGCGGCGAGCATCGGAGGTTCCGGAATATTTGCCAGCGCGGCGGCGGCAATTGCGTTGCGGCTCCTGCTCGTGCGGCACCAGCATATGCGCGATCAAGAGCACGTCGGAGTCTTCTGGGACACCGCAGCCTACATGACCAACTCCATCGTTTTTCTCGCGACCGGTTTGCTTATCGTACCCGCGCGAATTTTTCACGAACCGCTCTTGGTGGTCGCATCCCTCGCGTCGATTCTGATCGTGCGCGCCGGGCTGTCGTGGATCGTCATGCCCGAATGGACGAGTCGATTGACGATATTTCTTGCAGGCATGCGAGGGGCGCTTCCCCTCGCCTTGGTCTTTGCGTTGCCAACATCGGTGCCCAATCGCCCGCAAATCGTCGACGTCGTGTTCGCAGTGGTTTTAGTTACCTTGGTCTTTCAAGGCAGCTCGCTCCCATGGATTTTCAAGAAGCTTGCCTTTGCGGACCCGGCCGCGGAACCGTCCTCGGCATCGCGAACCGGCTCGTAAGAGTGCGGCCAACGTGCGACGGCGTCATTGGAGTAGGTCAAACGTCCCACGCAGGGCCAGCGACCCGCGGGCATCGGAGTCACCCGCGCGATGAGGTTTCGTCATCGTGCCGAAAGAATGCGGCATGAAGATCGGAACGCTCGAAATGAAAATCGCGCGCGTGGAAGGTTTCCAGGTGCGAGTGATGTCGAATAGCCGCGACATCCGCTCGGATCGCGCGGGCATACCGCCGTGGCCGTACGAAAAAGCGGCTCGCGACGCATGGACGATTGCCAAGTGGAAGCAGGATCGTTTCGTCAGCCTCTATCCAGGCTTCGAAGTCGACGTCCTCGACGGCGACGGCAACGCGGTAGAACACGGCCGCACCCTCCTCGAAACCGTCCGCGAAAGCTACGACTAAACACCAGCCGAATGCGCAGTCTGGTAGGTTTTTTGACGCGATGATCTGTCTCGACGAAGCCCGCGTTCGTTCGGTCCTTCGTTGGGGTCCGCTCATCGAGGCGATGGAACGCGCGCTGGCGGCGTTTTCGAGCGGCCAGGTCGTGCAGCCGGTGCGCACCGTGTTGACGGTTGAAGAGCATCGGCGCTATTTCGGGGTTATGCCGGCGGTAAGCGACGACGTCATGGGCGCAAAGCTCGTGAGCTTTTATCCGGCCAACGAAGGCACCGAGTTCCCCACGCACAACGGCGTGATTCTGCTCTTCGATTCGCGCACCGGCGAGCCGCTAGCGGCCATGGATGGGCGGCTCATCACCGAGATGCGCACGGCCGCGGCCTCCGCTGCGGCAACGAAGTATCTCATGCCGGAGGGCAGCCGCGTGCTCGCGGTGCTCGGCAGCGGCGTGCAGGCGCACGCCCACGTCGAAGCGCTGGCCCACGTTGTCGACTTCGGCGAGATTCGCGTTTGGAGCCG
>DATCGB010000376.1:0-2719 GCA_036509155.1 Candidatus Tumulicola sp.
GGGCCGCCGGCCGCCCGGGCGGCAACTGGAGCGGCGAGAAATACGGCCGCAAGACCTGCGGCCACGAGACGGTTCATCGAATACCCTCCGAGAGCGAACGTTTTCGGCGCTGCACCCGCATTTTCCGCGCGCGGCTCGCACGCGGCGCGCACGGCGCGGCATTACGCTTGCGGCATGATGAAATCTTGGATTCCCGCGGCCCTCTGCGTGGCCGCCTTCGCGGCGGGCTGTTCGGGTAACCGCGGAACCAGCGCTCAGGCATCGTCACCGCCGGCCGTCACGCAAGACACCCCAGCCGCACAAGGCGTCGCCCAAGGCGAAGCCGACACTGCATCGCCGCAGCCCTCCGACGCAGCCAGCCCGCAAAGCAGCGAGTCGGCATCGGGGGCGGCGTGCCCGCTCGTAGGCGCGGATATCGTCGAGCAGGCGATGCATCTTCCGATACAAAGCGTCGACGTCACTAGCGATAAGTGCACGTTTCACTTTAAGGGCGGCGCGCACGGCGATCTCGAGGTAACTTATGCGGCGCAGGGCGGCCGCGACGAGCTCGACTCAGTGCGTAAGGCTGGGGAAGGCACCAAAGCCATCTTCGGCGGCATCGCCAAAGCCGCGTCCGCCCCGCCCGAAGCGATGGGCATGATGTCCGCGACCCCGCCCCCGGACGTCGCGAAGGTCGGCGACGACCAGGTTTTCCTAACGGAGGGACCCATCACCCAGTTCTACGCGGTCAAGGGCGATGCGTACGTCGAGGTCGACGGCGGTTTCTTGCCCGAAGGCGTTTCGCGTTGGGTCTTGCTTCCCGAGGTCGCGCAGCACGTCTTCGCGACGCGCTAAACTAACGCCACCACTTAAGTCCAGGGGCTATTTTCCGGCGATGCTGCGCTCGATAACCTCGCGCAGCGCGCCGGGCGGCGCGGCGTCGGGTCGACTGAAATCGAGCGCGGCGCTGATTTTCGCGCCGTACGCTACCTTCGCATTTTTCGCTTCGACGTCGACTTTGGGAGCGATCGCATCGAACGGTTCGAGGTGCGGCTTGGCCGCGAACGCCGCCGTCAGCGGTACGGCCATCGCGTCGTACGTTGAAAGCGGCGCCATGCCCAGCATCACCTCGATCGTCCGAAGGATACCGACCGTCGAATAATGCGCGTGCTGAAGGCCGCCGGCTGCGTACGGCGATACGATGTAGACCGTTGTTCGCTGATCGCTCACGTGATCCGCTCCGTCTTGCGCGTCGTCTTCCGTAATGAAGATCGCGCTGGACTTCCAAATTGGCGAGTGTGAGATTTCGTCGACGATCAGCCCGACCGCGTAGTCGTTGATCGCAACGTACGCCGTGGGCGTTGGCTTACCGACGCGGGTGCCGTACGTGTGGTCGCCCGGAAGCCAGAGATATTCGAGCGCCGGGACGGTTCCTGCATGCACGAATCCTCGAAACTCTCTGCGCCATTCCTTCACGCGGTCCACGTCGCTGTAGTCCAAATTCCAGCCGACGTAATTCGTGTCGGCGCGTCCGACCAGTCCCGGCGCCATCACCGAAATTTTCCACGCGTGTACGAGGTCGGTCATCTCGCCGTAATCTCGAAAAGTTACGTGCGACCTTCGCGCGCCGTCCCACATGTAGCCGTTTTGAGGCGCCGAAGGGCCCATCCCCGCCACCGTAAAGTCGCTATCGCGCCGATCGCCGTACGTGGGAGGCCAGTATCGCTGCACGTAGTCGTTCGCGAAGGCCGCGTCGGCCCAGTTGTGCCCGGCGTCGCTGACCTCGCCATCCGCGTAAGCGTTGTCGAACAGCCCGAAGCGCTTCGCAATTGCATGTTGATTGGGCGTAACCTTTTCCCCGAATAGCACCAGCTTGGAATCGCCGTTGCCTTCCGGCATGTCGCCGAGAACCTGGTCGTACGAACGGTTCTCTTTCAAAATGAAGAAGACGTGCCGGATTGGTCCGTTCGCACGAACGATCGAACGCGCGACATGCGAGCGCCAGCCGGTCGCACCCTGTGCGTTCCCTTCGCGAAGCGACGGGTCGCTGAGGTCGATCGCACGAATCGACCCGAACTCGATCGCCCCGATGTAGTCCCGATCGCCCTTGGCCGCCGGATCGAAGTTTGGATTCGGTCGCGCCCCCTCGCCCTTGCCGTCCACCACCAGCAGCCGCCGTCCGGACGGCACGATATCGGTTGGGTACCAGCCCGCCGGCAACCGGAACGCCACCCGGTGATGCTGTAGAACGGCGATGGAATTGGCTGCGCCCAAGCTGACGAAGACGTTGTCGCCCTGGGCGGCAAGCGCGTTTGGCGATACGCCGGCGAGGCGATGGCCGTCGGCTTCATCTCCGACGAACACGCGAACGATCGGCTTCTGGTCGCCGACGCCGTAAATGCCGACGCTGTCGCCGTCCGATTCCGCGACGTAGAGTTCGTCGCCATCGACCAGCAGATCGGTCGGATGCAGACCTGTCGAAATTCTCTCGACGGCGTGCGATCGCGTGTCGATTGCAACCACCGAACTCTTCGCCCGATCGGAAACGAACAGCGTGGCGCCGTCGTTCGAAAAAGCGATTCCGCCGGCATGCGCTCCGGTCGAAATGGCGGGCGCTGCGCCGATCGTATCGAGCGTCCCGAGGCGCACCGACTCGTCGCGATCGCTGGCTACCGCAAAACCGTTCGGCCCCTTGGCGATGGCAATCGGATGCGATCGTGCCGGCATCGCGATCTTCTTC
>DATCGB010000377.1:0-4108 GCA_036509155.1 Candidatus Tumulicola sp.
GGCTCACGCCCGCACTGTTGGACGAACGCTTCGGCGCGATCGCCGACGAAGCGGGTAAGCATTCCGGCAAGCGGCGCGAAGCGATATTGGAGCGGATCCTGCGCGCCTGCGACGACCCGGCGGTCGCAGCCTACGTCGTGAAGATCGTCACCGGCGACCTGCGTGTCGGATTGCGCGAAGGTCTGGTACTCGACGCAATCGCGCGGGCGTTCGACGCCGCTCCCGCGGACGTTCGGCGCGCGACGATGGCCACCGGCGACGTGGGCGCCGTAGCCGTGGCGGCCAAGCACCGGTCGCTCGCCGAGCTGCGCGTCGCCTACGGGACGCCGATCGGATTCATGCTCGCATCACCGGTCGCCTACGGCCCGGCGTACCCCGCGCTGGCCGGTGAAATCTGGGTGGCCGAAGACAAATACGACGGAATCCGCGCGCAGGCGCACGTCGCTGCAGACGGCGAGGTGCGGTTGTTTTCACGCACGCTCAACGACGTGAGCCGCGCGTATCCCGAGATCGCGGCGGCCCTAAGGCCGCTCGCACGCAACGCGATATTGGACGGCGAGATCGTCGCCCTGCGCGCCGGCCGAGTCCTGCCGTTTCGCAGCCTGCAGACGCGCCTGCAACGTAAAAGCATCGGCGACGACCTCTTGCGCGACGTTCCGCTGGCGTACGTCGTTTTCGACCTGCTCGCGCTCGACGAGAACCTGCTGCTCGACGAACCGTACCTGCGCCGGCGCGACAGGCTGGCGGAGTTGCCGATACCAACCGAGCGGATAACGATCGCGGCCTTCGAGCGCATCGACGAAGCAGGTATCAACGAACGCTTCGCGGCGGCACGCGAACGCGGTAACGAAGGCTTAATGCTCAAGCGCGGCAGTTCGCCCTACGTTCCGGGCCGCCGCGGCAAATGGTGGCTGAAGCTCAAACGCGAGTTGTCCACCCTCGACGTCGTGGTCGTTGCGGTGGAGTGGGGTCACGGCAAGCGCGCGCAGGTGCTCTCCGACTATACCTTCGCGGTACGCGGCGAGCGCGACGAGCTGCTGGCGATCGGCAAAGCCTACTCGGGGCTCACCGACGCCGAAATAGAAACGCTCACGCCCTGGTTTCTCGCGCACGCGCTGCCGCCGTCCGCGCAACGCCCCAAAGCGCGATCGCACGAGATTGCGGTCGAGCCGGCCATCGTGCTCGAGGTCGCATTCGATATCGTTGCGGAAAGCGATCTGCACGAGAGCGGGTTCTCGCTGCGTTTCCCGCGCATCGTACGCCTGCGCGACGACAAGCCTGCGTCCGAAATCGATACGCTGGCCCGCGTTCGCGAAATCTACGGCGAGATGCTCGCGCGCGAACGCTTCGACGGCACTCCCGGCTGACGAATGCTACTGCGTGTCGACGGGTTGGTTCGAGGGAGCCTCGTGCAGGAAGTAGTCGCGCGAATACTTCGCTTTAATCGTGACGAATTTTCGCGGAGTCTGTTTGAAGTCGAACGCGCCCGTAATGGAGTTGGCCCGAACGTCGGTCGTTCCGAGGCTTCCCAGGTTGAAGGTATTTTCGATGAACTTTAGGATGCTGCCGAACTCGTACTGCGTATGCGCGACGACGCCTTTTCGCGCGTAGGGTGATACAACGATCATCGGGACGCGAATGCCCAGGCCTTCGTAGTCGATCTGCGGAGGCGGAACGTGATCGTAAAAGCCGCCCCAGTCGTCCCACAGCACGATGACGACGCTGGAGTTCCAATATTGGCTCGCCCCGACCGCATTGACGACTTGCGCCACCCACGAGGGTCCGTGGTCGACGCCGACGTGCGAGCCATACCCGTGATCGGAGTTCTTCCCGTCGGGAACGACCCACGCGACGGCCGGCAGCTTACCCGCGGAAATATCCTTAAATACGTTCTTTTCGGGCATGGAGACGTTGGTCTTCCATTCCGGCCCGTGCCGCACGGCGTCGATCGCGTCGAACGCGTTCCAAAGCTGGCCGCCGTCGATGCCGAACACCGGGACGTAATACTTCCACGTAACGCCTTTGGCGTCGAGCAGATCGCGCAGCGTTCGGAACGTAAAGCACGGGAAGGGGCCGCGGTTCTTCAGATACACCTTCTTGAAGGTGAGTAGCGACGTGACCGAACCCGGCACGTCGTCGCAGCCCCAGTTGTCGACGCTTTTCGAGTTCCAGGGGTAGTCGATCACGCTGGCGTTTCCGGTGACCTGCGTCGTGCCGGCGATCAGGTCCAAATGGGCCGTGAAACTGCCGCTGGCCTGCGTCGGGAACGTATGGTCGGCGAGCACGTACTGTTCGGCCAAGTCCCAGTAGGGTTGGATCTGTTTGGTGTTGACGTACTGGTACGGATACTTCCCGGCCTTGTGAGTGGACCCGCCGTAAATTGCCAAATCGAACCCATCCATCGCCCCACGATCGTAGTCGGTGAGGAAGGCCGGTTTGTAGCTGTGGTCGATGTCGAATCCGGCCAGATTCTTGGCTACGAGTGGAACGACCGTTCCATCGTGCATCTTGCCTTCGGTCGCACCGTCGGCACCGGGAAAGGTTGCAAACAGATTGTCGAAACTGCGATTTTCCTGAATCAGGATCACCACGTGCTTGATCTTTCCGCGGCTGTCGCCCAGCGGCCGAACGCCCGGCGTTAGACCGGCAGCGGGCGCATAGCCGGACGATCCTACGTAGCTCGAACACGCCGCCGTCGCCAGCGCTAAGGCAACGCATACGCAGCGGATCGCGCGCGTCACTAGTATTCCCACAAACTCCTACTGAGTGTCGACCGGCTGGTTCGAGGGCGGTTCGTTCAGGAAAAACGCCGGGCCGTGGTTGGGACTGAGAAGCTTGATCGGCTTGAAGCGGCGCGGCGCCTGCGTAAAGTCGAACGCGTCGGTGAGGTTGTTGGCCCGGACGTCCGTCGTCCCTAAACTCGGTAGCCCGAACGTCGACTCGACGAACTTCAAAATGCTGCCGAACTCGTATTGCGTATGCGAAACGTAGCCGCGTTTTGCATACGGCGAGACGATAATCATCGGCACGCGAAAGCCGAGGCCTTGATAGTCCAGCTGCGGCGGCGGGACGTGATCGTAGAACCCGCCCCAATCGTCCCACAGAATCACGATCGCGGTGGATTTCCAGTACGGGCTTTTGCCGATCGCGTTGACGACCGACGCCACCCAGTCGGGTCCGTTATCTTTCCCGAGATACGAGCCGTAGCCGTGGTCGGAATTCTCCCCGTCGGGAATAACCCAAGACACGGCGGGCAGTTCCACGGTTCCCGTCGGATTTGGCGCGGGGCACGGGCTGGCGGTCGAACCGGCGATGTCGCAGAGCACGTTCGTTTCGGGCCAAGAAACGCAGCTGTTGGTACAGTTGAAGTTTCCCTTGTTCGGCCACTCGCTCTTATCGTAGCGAACGGCCCGAATCGCATCGAACGCGTTCCACATCTGACCGCCGTCGTTCGGGAACGTGGGGACGTAGTATTTCCACGAGACGCCCTTTGCGTCGAGTGTGTCGCGCACGGTCGCGTAGTCGAAACACGGGAACGGACCCTTAACGATGTACTTGTGCGCGGCGGTAAGCACCGGCGTGTACGAGGGTCCGTTCGGCGGTTTGCTGGGATCGTCGCATCCCCAGTTCTGAATGTTGCTGGGGTTCCACGGATAGTCGATCGTGCTTTCGTTCTTCTTGATGACCGTATCGCCGCGAATGAGGTCCTGATGGGCGGTAAAGCTGCCGCTGGCTTGGGTCGGGAACGCGCGGTCGGCGAGCACGTACTGTTTTGCGAGATCCCAGTACGGCTGAATCTGTTTTTGGGCGACGACCTGATAGCCATAGGTCTTGGCTCGGCCGCCCGGACCGCCGAAAACTGCCCAATAGAAGCCGTCCATCTTGCCGCCGTCGTACTCGGTGACGAAGGCCGGGCAGTAGCTGTGGTCGATGTCGTAGGTTACCAGCTTGGCGTTAAAGGCTATCTGGATCGGCGTCGGCGTGGGGCCGGGACTGGGCGCGACGAGCAGCGGGCAGGGGCTGGACTTCGTGCCCGGCGTCGGCATCGGGCCCGCCCCGACCGCGGTCTTCACGCAATCGGTTCCCGGAAAGCAATCGAAGAAATTAT
>DATCGB010000378.1:0-8527 GCA_036509155.1 Candidatus Tumulicola sp.
TGCCGCAGTTTGCGCGGACCGGCGACGCGTTTGATCTAGGCGTCTCGCTGTCCAACCAAACGGGAGCGGCCGGCGCGCTGGATCTAGTGATGAAACTCACCGGCGCGCTGACGTTCGCAGGCGGCGATCCACGCGCTCAGACCAGCACGCAGCAGGCGGCGACCGGAATGCAGGCGTTCCGCTTTCCGGTGCGCGCCGGCACGCCCGCGCCGACCACCGTGCAAGCCGCCGGAACGTTAGGATCGAATCGCGACGCGTTCGAGGTGCCGTTTACGGTCAGCGACCGCGCGACGACCGACTCGGTGATCGAAACGGGTGCGGTCCGCGGTGCGAGTGCGAGCATTCCGATCGACTTGAGTCGCGGCGGCTGGCTGAAGGTCTCGCTGGCCAACTCGATCGTTCCGCAGTTCGTCGTTCCTTCCGACGCGGTAATGACCCAAGACGCGTTGCCGTTGGCCGACGAAACCGCCGCGCGTTTGACGATCGCGGCCGCGTTGCAGGGACTGCGCGCGCCGTACCGGCTGAAGTTGGCATTCGATCCGGCGGTCGAAGCGCCGGCCAACCTGCAACGACTGCTGACGTTCCAGCGCGGCGACGGCGGCTTTGGTGAATTCGCCGGCGCAAAAGAAAGCGATCCGTTCGTCAGCGCCTACGCGCTCGACGCGCTGCTGTTTGCGCACGCGCACGGCGTAGCGGTCGACTCGGCCGCGCTCGGCCGGGCGCGCACGTTCGCGGCCGCGACGCTCGCCAATCCGGGCCGGTTCAAATGGTGCGCGAACGACCCGCACTGCAAGGCGCAGCTGCGGTTCGAGGCGCTGTGGGCGTTAGCTCAGGGCGGCGACCGGCGCACCGATTTTCTGGGCGATATCGTCGCGCAGTCGGAAAGTTTCGACAGCGCCACGCAGGTCCGTCTGGCGCGCTATCTGCTGAACACCTCCGGCTGGCAGGGTCAGGGCGCGACGCTGGCCGGCCATCTCATGCAAACGCTGTACGTCACCGGCCGCTACTCGGTTGCGAACGTGACGACGCGCTGGGGCTGGCTGGGCTCGCTGGTCGATGCGCAGGCGCAGATGCTGCAGCTGCTAATCGAGCGGCACGCGCCGGTCGAACAACTCGACGGCGCGGTGCGCGCGCTGGTCGCGCAGCAGTGCAAGTGCGGGTGGCCGACGACCGCCGACACCGCTTCCGCGTTGACTGCGCTGGCGGCCTACGCGCGCAACGAACGTCTCGGCCCGGCGACGGCTTCGGTAACGGTTGGGAGCGCGCCCATCGCGGGCGTCAGCTTCGGACCCACCGCGCTGTCGCAAACCTTTACGTTCAAGGCTTCGGGGTTACACGGCAACGCCGTGGTGGTGCGCGCGCTGCGCGGAGCGGTGCATTACACGCTGCTCTACACCTACGACGTGGCCAGCGACGCGCCGGGCGAGCTCGCCGCTTTCCGCGTGGTGCGCCGGGTGACGCTGCCGGGTGCGACCGCGCCGCCGTTGGCGACGATGGACCTCGCGCACGCGCCGCCGCTAACCGTCGGCGCGGGCCAAGTCTTCGACGTCGGCGTGCGCGTGATCGTCGATCACCCGGTCGACCGGCTGGCGATCGAAGACCCGCTGCCGGCCGGGTTCGAAGCGGTCGATACGAGCTTCCGCACGACGCTTAAAGCGGTCGTACCGCAAAGCGATAGCTGGGACATCGACACCCAGCAAATCTATCGCGATCGGGTGGTGGCCTTCGCCCAGCATCTCGGTCCCGGAATCTACGACGTGCACTACCTCGTGCGCTCGGTGACGCCCGGGGAGTTCCGCTGGCCGGGCGCGCGCGCGTACCTCATCGATGCGCCCGAACAGTTCGGGCGCAGCGCGGGCACGACGCTGAAGGTAACGCCGTAACGCAATGATCGGCTGCGTCCTGGCGGCGACCGACGGGTCCGAACCTTCGCTGGCCGCGGTGAACACCGCGATCGACCTGGTGCGGTCGCTAGGTCCCGAGGCTCGGCTGCACGTCGCGTCGGTGGTCGATTACGCGGGCGTGCCGGCAAGTCTGGGCAAGCATCCCGTCGGAGCGCCGGACCTGCTCTCCGAACAGGCCGACGAGGCGCTCGCGCGCGCCGCCGCGGCCGTGTCGGCGGCCGGCGTCGAGGCCGAAATGCACCGCTTGTCCGGCGCGGTCGTCGAATCGATACTCGGCTGCGCGGCCGCCGTCGGTGCCGACCTGCTCGTCGTCGGATTTCACGGACATAGCCGCCTGGCCCGGCTGGTAATCGGCAGCGTCACCGGCCAACTGGTACGCTCGGCCGCATTGCCGGTCGTCGTGGTAACCGAACGCCGAGCGCCTGCCGGGGCGCAGCCGGTCTGAATACGAAGACTCAGGCATGAGCACGTATCGAGCACCCTTGCGCGACATGCAGTTCGCGCTGCGCGAACTGGCCGGCGTTGAGGATGTGGCGAAGCTGCCCGGATACGAGGATACGCTCGACGTTCTCGATTCAATTCTCGAAGAAGCCGCGGCGTTTGCAGCCGGCGTGTTGGATCCGCTCAACCGGGTGGCCGACAAGGAAGGCTGCACGTTCGCCGACGGTAAGGTCGTCACGCCTAAAGGTTTCAAAGAGGCGTACAAAAAGTTTGCCGACGCGGGCTGGATCGGACTCCCGGTTCCGGCCGAATACGGCGGCCAAGGTTTGCCGCAGATTCTGCTCGGCCCGACGCTCGAAATGTGGAACGCGGCCAACATCGGTTTCGCCAACGGCCCGCTGCTCAATCAAGGCGCGATCGAAGCCATCGAGCTGGAAGGCTCGCCCGAGCAGAAGAAGACGTTCATTCCGAACTTGGTTTCCGGAAAGTGGACCGGCACGATGTGTTTGACCGAACCGCAGGCCGGTTCGGATCTGGCGCAAGTGCGCACCAAAGCCGTCCCCGACGGCGATCGCTACCGGATCACGGGGCAGAAGATTTTCATCACGTTCGGCGAGCACGATATGGCCGAGAACATCGTCCATTTGGTGCTGGCCCGGCTGCCCGACGCGCCCGCGGGGACCAAGGGCATCTCGTTGTTCATCGTGCCGAAGTTCGTCGTCAACGCCGACGGCTCGTTGGGCGAGGCCAACGAAGTCGCGTGCACGGGCATCGAGCACAAGCTGGGAATCAACGGCAACCCCACCTGTACGATGAGCATCGGCGAAGGCGGCAAAGGTGCGATCGGCTATCTCGTGGGCGAAGCCAATCGCGGCTTGGAATACATGTTCGTCATGATGAACGCGGCCCGATTTTCGGTCGGCGTGCAAGGCATCGCGCTGGCCGATCGGGCCTATCAAAGCGCGCTCGAGTACGCCAAAGAACGCGTCCAGGGACGCGACCTCAAGCCGGGCGGATCCAAAGCACCCGAGCCGATCGTCAAACATCCCGACGTCCGCCGAATGCTGATGTGGCAGAAGGCCACGATCGAAGCGATGCGCGCGCTGGCCTACGTGACCGCGGCATCGCTCGACTACGCGAACCGGCACCCCGACGAAAAAATTCGCAAGGAACACCGCGCGTTCGTCGAGCTGATGATCCCGGTCGTCAAGGGCTGGTGCACCGAGAACGCGATCGATCTGTGCTCGACGGCGCTCCAGGTCTTCGGCGGCATGGGCTACATCGAAGAGACCGGCATCGCGCAGCAGTATCGCGACGTGCGGATCATCACGATCTACGAAGGCACGACCGGCATTCAGGCGCTCGACTTGATCGGCCGCAAGCTGATTCGCGACATGGGCGCGACCGCCACCGCGGTCGGTGCGAAGATCGCGCAGGTCGCCAAGGAGTGCGTGGGGCACGACGACCCCTCGGTCAAGGCGATCGGCACGGCGCTGGCCGCCAGCCTGGCGTCGCTCGACGAAACCTCGCAGTGGATCGGCATGAACGCCATGGCCGACCTGCATACGGCGTTTGCCTGCGGCGTTCCGTATCTCAAGTTTTGGGGCGTCGTCGCGGGCGGCTGGCAGATGGCGCGGGCGGCCAAAATCGCGGCCGCGAAAATCGCGGCCGGCGATCCCGAGACGGAATTCTATAAGGCCAAACTGGCGACCGCGAAGTTCTATGCCACCCACGTGCTTTCGCAGGGAGCCTGGTACGCCCGCCAGATCGTGGACGGTTCGGCCGACGTGATGGCGGTGACGCCGGAGCAGTTCGACCTGGATCGAAAGACGGCGGTTCCGGCGTAGTGGCCGAGGTACTTACGCAATCGTTCGACGCGAGCGACGGGAAATCGATTCGCCTCTTGACGATCGACAATCCGCCGGTCAACGCGCTGTCGTTTGCGTTTTCGGCCCGACTGCTAGCGGCCGTCGAGGCGGCCGAACGCGACCCGCAAATCGCCGCGATCGCATTCGCCGGCGCCAACGGCACGTTCAGCGGCGGCGCCGACGTCAACGACTTTCAGGCCGAACCGGTGCCCGGCGCGGTCAGCATCCGCGACGTCATTGCGGCGGTCGAGCGCGGCGCCAAAACGTACGTCGCGGCGATCGACGGAAACGCGCTGGGCGGCGGCTTGGAACTGTCGTTGGCTTGCGACTATCGCGTCGCAACGAAACGGTCGAAGCTCGGTTTGCCCGAGATCAAACTCGGCTTGCTGCCGGGCGCCGGCGGCACGCAGCGACTGCCGCGCCTGATCGGCGCGCAAGCGGCGCTCGAGTTCATGCTCAAAGGCAAGAGTCACTCGGCCGACGAGGCCAAGGCGCTCGGCATTCTCGACGACGTGGTGGATGGAGATGCGGTCGAGGCGGCGGTCGCGCTGGCCGCGCGCGTTGCGCCCGAGAAGCGCCGCATTTCGGCCCGTCAAGCGTTTATCGGCCGGGGCATTCCGCTGCAGGCCGGACCGTTCGTCGTTTCGCAGGCGCATAAAATGGTGCCGACCGAAGACAATGGCGGGTTCGCCGCGCACAAGCTGATCGACGCGGTCGAAGCGGCGGTCGAAATGCGTTTCGAGTTCGGCATCGCGCGCGAGGCGCGGTTGTTTGAAGAACTCGTGCGCTCGGCGCCCTCGGCGGCATTGCGGCACGTCTTTTTCGCCGAGCGCGAACTCGCCAAGATTCCGGGTTTGCCGCCGGCGGCGCCGCTGACCATCCAAAAAGCGGGTGTGGTCGGCGCGGGAACGATGGGCACCGGCATCGCGATAACCTTTGCCCAAGCGGGCATTCCGGTGGTCGTGATCGATTCCAGCGACGCAGCCGTCGACAAGGCCCGTCAAACGGTCATGGGCATGTTCATGTACCAGGTGCAGAAGGGCAAGCTCACCCAGCAGGAAGCCTGGACGCGCGGGCAGTCGATTCGGTTCACCGATGACTGGAACGAGCTGGCCGATGCGGACGTCATCGTCGAAGCCGTGTTCGAAAACATGGACGTCAAGAAAGACGTCTTTGCAAAGCTCGCGTCGATTGCCAAACCAGCGGCGATTTTGGCGTCGAACACGTCGACCTTGGACGTCGACGCCATGGCATCGGCGGTTGGGCGACCCGAACGGTTCGTCGGGCTGCATTTTTTCGTGCCGGCCAACATCATGCCGCTGCTCGAAATCGTGCGCGGCAAAGCCACGTCGGCCGAAACGATCGCGACCGCGTTCAAGCTGGCCAAGACGCTGCGCAAGACCGCCGTGCTCTCGGCCAACGCGTTCGGATTCATCGGCAATCGGATGATTTTCGACTACGCGCGCGAGGCGATCGCGCTGGCCGAGGAGGGCGTTGCGCCGGCGCGCGTCGACGCGGTCATGAAAGCGTTCGGCTTTCCGATGGGACCGTTCGCGATGTCGGACCTCTCGGGCATCGACGTCGCCGCGCACATCACCAAAGCGCGGGGAGATGAAGGCAAGAGCCGCACCGGCGTGCTCGACCGGCTGGTTGAAATGAACCGTCTGGGTCAAAAGACGATGGCCGGATACTTCAAGTACGACAAAGCGGTTGGCAAGGGGCGCGAGCCGATTCGCGACCCCGAGGTCGAGGCGTTGTTTGCCGACGAGGCGCGCAAAGCCGGAATCGCCCCGCGAATTGCGAGCGACGACGAGATCCGCGACCGGCTGCTGTTCGCGTTGATCGATCGCGGCGCGTATCTGCTCGAAGAGGGCGTGGCCCTGCGGCCGGGCGACATCGACATCGTCTACGTCTACGGGTACGGCTTTCCGCCGCATCGCGGCGGCCCGATGTGGTACGCCGACGAAATCGGCGTCGACAACGTGTACGCGCGCGTCGAGCAGTTTGCGCAGACCTTCGGCCCGCGCTGGACCCCGGCGCCGCTGCTGGCCAAAATCGCCGCCCAGCGCGGAACGTTTGCGGCCAATGCCTGAAGCGGCGATCGTTGCGGCGGCCCGGACGCCGATCGGGCGCGCGTTCCGCGGCGCGTTCAACCAAACCCCGGGTGCGACGCTGGCGGGTCACGTGGTGCGCCACGCGATGGCGCGCGCGCACGTCGATCCCGCCGAAGTCGACGAGGTCGTCATCGGATGCGGGCTGCCCGAGGGCGCGACCGGCAATAACGTCGGGCGCACGGCGGCGCTGCGCGCCGGTTGTCCGGTTGGGGTCCCGGGCCAAACAATCAGCCGCTACTGCGCCTCGGGACTCGACGCGATTGCGGCAGCCTCAGAACGCGTGCTTTCGGGCAGCGCGCGCGTCGTCGCGGCCGGCGGCGTCGAGTCGGTCAGCATGGTGCAGAACCACCTCAACATGGAGTTTTACACCGAGGAGTGGCTGCTGCGTCACGCTCCCGACGTGTACATGCCGATGCTTTACACCGCCGACAACGTCGCGAAGAGGTACGGCGTATCGCGCGAGCGTCAGGACGAGTACGCGCTGCAAAGCCAGCAGCGCACCGCGGCCGCGCAAGCCGCCGGGCGGTTCGACGCCGAAATCGTCGCGCTGCCTTCGTGGAAGTTCGTGGAAGACAAGCAAACCGGCCTGGTCACCGAGCAGCACGTCGTCCTGTCGAAGGACGAAGGCAATCGGCCCGAGACGACGCTCGAAGGGCTGCGCAAACTCGCCGGCGCGGTACCGGGGATCGCGGAAACGACGATCACCGCCGGCAACAGCTCGCAGCTCTCCGACGGCGCCGCGGCGGTGGTCGTGATGGATGCCGATCTAGCGCGCGAACGCGGCCTGGAGACGCTGGGAATCTATCGCGGCTACGCCAGCGCCGGATGCGAGCCGGGCGAGATGGGCGTCGGGCCGGTGTATGCGGTGCCCAAACTGCTCGCCCGCCACGGGCTGACGATCGACGACGTCGGTTTATGGGAACTCAACGAAGCCTTCGCGGTTCAGACCGTGTACTGCCGCGACACGCTGAGGATTTCCAACGAACGGTTTAACGTCGACGGCGGCGCGATTTCGATCGGACATCCGTACGGCATGAGCGGTGCGCGCATGACGATGCACGCGCTGATTGAAGGCAAGCGCCGCGGCGCGAGGTACGTCGTCGTCACGATGTGCGTCGGCGGCGGAATGGGCGCCGCCGGCCTCTTCGAAATCGTCTAGGAGCCCGGGCACATCAAAAAGGCGCCGCATCGTTTTTGATGCGGCGCCTTGCCGTTTTGCGAGGCTGAGGTTAGCTGGATTTGGCGGAGTAGGCGATGCAGTATCCGTTCGGGCTGATCGTGCCTTCGACGATCTTGCACGACCCGTTGGCCGTCGCGCTTTTGCCCGCTATGTAGAAGGTGCAGTTCGAGCATTTCTTGCTGCCGTTGGGTTTGCTCTGGTATTTGAATTGCGCTTGCGAACCCTTCGCGGCTTGCGCCGGTGCGGCGGTTGCGGTGAAGAGAAGACCGGCCAAGGCCGGGAGTACGATGGCGCCCTGCACGAACTCGCCGCGCGTCAGCCTCTTCGGAGAATCGTTCATGGTAATACCTCCGTATAGATGATACGCAGACCGGGTATAAGAGGCCTGCGCGTTTTCAGTCATTTCGGGACGGAAGGCGAGAATTGCGCCTTTTTAGGCAATCCTAATCCCAGTGGCTATCCGGGCGCAAACGTTGCGGGTAAGCTCTGCGTTGAACGCACTAAGAGGTAAAACGACATTATGATAGTTTCTCCACGACGACTTCTAATAACCGCGCTGGCCGGGGCGATCGCTTCGGCGGGAGCGCTGACACCGGCCGGCCCGGCGTTGGCGCAATACACGGTAGCGGGCGCGCCCGGCGTGGCCAACGTGAGCGTGACCCAAGGCGAGGTCGCGATCGTGCGCGGCGACAGCGGCGAGCAGGTGGCGGCCGACATCAACGCGCCGCTGCTCCCGGGCGACTACATCTCGACCGCCGGAAATTCGCGAGCCGAGGTTCAATTCGACGGCATCTCGATGCTCCGGCTGGCGCAAAATACGCAAGTCCGCTTCGTCAGTCTCACCCCGGGGTCGCGCGAAATACAGGTTGCGTCCGGCACCGCCGAGCTGGCCGAGTTGCAAGGCGCGGACGGCAGCGCGCAGATCGACACGCCCTCGGTAACCGTGCGGGCGAATCAAGCCGGCGACTATCGCGTCTCGGTGCTCCCCGACGGGCAGACGCAAGTCACCGTGCGCAGCGG
>DATCGB010000379.1:0-9072 GCA_036509155.1 Candidatus Tumulicola sp.
CCGCCTATACCTTCGAAGCGGGCCTCGGAATCGTAGCTCGCAATCGCCTTCGCAAGCGCTACCGCAACCAGTTCTCCCGACGGCTCGCCCGTGCTGAAGAAATAGCGCACGCTACGTCATTTTGCGATGCCGCGATGCGACGGCGCTTCGAGGAACGCGACGAACTCACGCCCGCTATCGGTCGAGACCTCGGCCTTCATCTCCTCGAGAGCCTGCGAGACGTTCAGCTTCGAGGCGTAGAGGATCTTGTAGAACTTCTTGATCTCGTTGCGTTCGCCGACCGAAAATGCGGCGCGGCGCAAGCCCACGCTGTTGAGACCGTAGGGCTCGGCCGGATTGCCTTCGACCAGAAAAAACGGCGGGACGTCCTTGGTGAGCTTGCTGGCGCCGCCGATCATCGCGTACCGTCCGATGCGCGTAAACTGATGCACGCCGGCCTGGCCGCCGATGGTCGCATAGTTCCCGACCTCGACGTGGCCGGCCAGTTGCGCGAGGTTGCTCATCGTCACGCCGTTGCCCAACACGCAGTTGTGGGCGACGTGGACGTATGCCAGCAGCAGACAATCGTCGCCGACCGCGGTCATCTCGTCGCGGCCGGTCGCTCGCTGAATGCTCACGTATTCGCGCAACACCGTGCGGCTGCCGACGCGAGTAAAGGCGCGTTCGCCTCCATACTTGCGATCCTGCGATGCCGCGCCGACGGTTGCGAACGGATAGATCTGGCACTCTTCGCCGATCTCGGTCCAGCCGTTAATCACGACGTGGGCCTGAAGCACCGTGCGCGCGCCGACCGAAACGTGTTCGCCGACGATGCAGAACGGACCGATTTCGGCGTGCCGGCCGATCTCGGCGCTGGGATGCACGATCGCCGTGGGATGAATCACGCGTGAAGCACCGTCGACTCGGCGCCGAACATTCGCGGATCGGACGCGATCGAGAACATCAGCTCCGCCGAGCAAACGAACTGGCCGTCGACCGTTGCGACCGCGGAACACCAGCCGATATTGCGTTTGTGGCGCAGCATCGTAACTTCCATGTCGAGCCGGTCCCCGGGAATGACCGGACGGCGGAATTTCGCCTTGTCGATTCCGGCCAGGTACGGCGTCTTGCGCGAAAATTCGCCCGGCTCGAGGACGACGGCGCCGCCCAGCTGCGCCATCGCTTCGAGCATGTAGACGCCCGGCAAAAGCGGGTTACCCGGGAAGTGCCCCATGAAGACGGGCTCGTTGTAGGTGATGTTTTTATACCCGCGGACGCGCACCATCGGCTCGAGCTCGGTGATGCGATCGATCAGCAGAATCGGGTAGCGGTGCGGCAAGACCTCTAAGATCTGCCGGATGTCTAATGCTGCCACATGGTCCCCTACGTGTGCGGTGATGAGGTCGACGGCACGGACGGTCTCGCGCGTAAGGCGCGCGTGGCCGTCGCGTGCAGCTCGTGCCCGCTCTTGATCGCCACGACTTCGCACTGCGGCCAAACGCCGAGCAGCGAAAAATCGCCGATGAGGTCGAGCACTTTGTGCCGCACCACTTCGTCGTGCCAGCGCAACGGCTGCATCGGCCCGTCGGGTGCGAAGACGAGCGCGTTTTCGAGGCTTCCGCCCAAGGCCAGCCCGCGCTCGCGAAGCGCTTCGACTTCGTGAAAATAGCCAAACGTTCGCGCGCCGGCGATTTCACGACGATAGAACGCCGCGTCGATTTCGCCATAAAAATACTGCGCGCCGATCGGCGCTGGGAAATCGACCACGCAGCGCACGCGAAACGCCGGTGCTGGGAACACGGCCACCATGCGGTCCGCCACGGATACGGCGAACGGCGCGTCGAGCGCGAGCGTGGCGCGCGGGCGATTTTGGGTCACGATACCGGCCGCGTCGATCGCATCGGCGAATCCCTTGGCGCTTCCGTCGCCGACCGGAATCTCGGGCCCGTCGACGCGGATCTCCGCGTTGGTGACGCCCATTCCAAACAGGGCGGAAAGTAGGTGTTCGGTCGTCGAAACCGTCGCGCCGTCGCGTCCCATGACCGTCGCCCGCGAGGTGTCTACGACGTTTTCGACGACGGCCGGGACCACGACGCTGGCGGAATCCCCGGAACGGCGCAGGACGAAGGCGATTCCGGAACCGGCCGGCGCCGGCGCAACTTCCACGACGGCGTGCGCCCCGGTGTGCAGACCGATACCCTCAAACCGCAGAACGTCGCCAAGCGTCGCCTCGGTCACCGCGGTTTACTCGTTCCGGCGCTCGAGCGCGCGCTCCAGTGCATCGACACGAGCAACGAGCTTTGGCAGCCGCCGAATCATGACCTCTCGGCGCAGGTCCTCGCGATGTTCGCGTGCCGGGTTTCCCGAAACGGTGACGCCTTCCGGGACGTCGCCCCACACGCCGGACTGACCGCCGACGGTGGCGTGCGAACCGATGGTCATGTGGCCGCGCGTACCGACTTGCCCGGCAACCTTTACGTGGTCGCCGATGACGGTCGAGCCGGCCAAGCCGGTCAACGACGCAAGCGCGCAATGTTTGCCGATCCGGCAGTTGTGCCCGACTTGGACCAGGTTGTCGATCTTCGTCCCGGTTCCGATTCGCGTGCTGCCGGTCTGCGCGCGGTCGACGCACGTATTAGCGCCGATCTCGACGTCGTCGTCCAGAACGACGTCACCCACCTGAGGAATGCGCTCGAGACGGCCCTCGATAAACGCCCAGCCGAAGCCTTCGCTCCCAATAACGCTGCCGGCATGGAGCACGACGCGGTTACCGACGGTACAGCGTTCCATCAGGGCCGCGTGCGGCTGCAGCCACGACGATTCGCCGATCGACGCCTCGTCGCCGACGTACGCGCCGACGCCGATGACGCTGTTGCTCCCGATGCGCGCGCGCCGTCCGACGTACGCGTGGGCTCCGACGTACACGTCGTCCGCCAAATCGGCGTCGTTTTCGACGACCGCGCTTGGATGCCGGTACGGGCCGCGCGGCCGGGTCGGGCGCAACGCTGCCAACAGCCGCGCCAGCGCGTGGCGCGCATTTTCGACCACCACCAGCGGCTTGCCGGCGCCGGCGTGCGGCACGGCTTCGTCGACCAACACGGCCGCCGCCGTGCTTTTGAGCGCCGCCGCGAAATAACGTTCGTCGGTGGCGAACGTCAGCGAGTCGGGAGTGGCCTCTTCGACCGCGCTGATGCGTCCGATCGGCAAACTGCCGTCGCCGATGACGCGTCCGCCGACCCGGTCGGCCAGATCCTGCAGCGTGCCTAACATAGCGAGACTACGTGCTGCCGGGTGTCGGGGTCGCCTTCTCCGTGATGTTCAGCGATTTCTCGACGTCCGGGGTGATGTCGACGCCACCGTAGCCGATGCCTTCGCGAGTGAGCACGAGCTTGAGCGCTTTGGCCTGCGCGATCTTTTGCGAGGCATCGCGAATTTGCTGCGTCAGTTGATCGGTAATTTTTGAATACTTCGCCTGCATGGACGACGCCGCGCGCTGCTTTTGCGCATTACTCCCCCGGCCCGAGGCGATCGCCTTTTCGTCGACCAGCAGTTGGGCCTGGTACTTCTGGTACTCCGGCCAGTTGGCGACGATTCGTTGGACGTCGACCAGCCCGATCGGGCTCGACGTCCCACAACCCCCGAGTAACGCCGCAAAGGCGGCCAGAATGACGATGCGTGTATTTTTCACTCGTGTAAGCTTTCAACGTCCTTAATGAGGTCGTTCGTTAAATCGTACCCGCCTTCGGCGAGGGCTACGTTGACGAAGACGATGCTAAATCCTCGATCCTTTGCGATGCGCGTCGCTTCGCGGGTAATCTGGTCGACGATCTCTTTATTGAGCGCGTCGCGACGCTTTTGCAAAGCACCGAGTTCTTTGGCTGCGGCGCCGGTCGCCCCGACGTCGGCTCCGTGAAGGGCGGCGAACTGGCGGTCCAGATCGGCCTTCGTGGCGTTATAGTCGCCGACCGTCTTTTGGGCGTCGGCTTGGAACGCAGAAGTAAACTGCTGGTGAATCTTTGCGATTTTGTCCTTGAGACCCGCTGGGAGATTCGAAGGCAGCGGCGGCGGCCCAAGGCTGCGCAGCTGGGCCCCCACCGCGTTGCGGCGTTCCTCGAGCTTGGCGCGCGTTTGCCCCTGGATCGAGCCCACCTGCGCGCGGACGGCTTGGCCGGTCTGAGCGCTCAGCTGCGCTCGATAGCTCGCAAGGGTGGCGGCGTCGGCTTTTCGGCGGGCGTCCAGCGTCGCCGTTTCCTTGGCGTCGATCGCCGCCAGCTGGGCCGTCAGTTGCTTGTGCGTCGGTTCGTCGAGGGCGAGATTCGAAAGCCGCGTTTTGATGGCCAGCCGCTCCGACGCGTCGGCCTGCGTCAGGTGCAAAGACAGGTCGGTTTCCTGTTGCTGCAGCTGCTCGGCTTTGGCGCGAAACTTTTGAGCCGCTTGCTGCTGGAGCTGCTTTTCGATGGCCGAAGTCGCCGCGTTATCTTGGGCGACGACGCTTTGCTGGTAGGCTTGAAAGTCTTGGTTGGCCGCCGATGCCGCCTGACGGACCTGCTGGGCCGACGTCGCGCTCATCGCACTGGCGACTTGGGACCCGCCGCCTTTCACACCGGCCGCGGCCATGGCGGCCGCCACCGCCTGCCCCTCGCGCGCTGCGTAGCTCTGCTGCTTCGCGGCGAGAATCTTGTTGGCTCGGTTTTGCGCGTCGCGCAGCTGCTGGTTGAGCTGCGTCGTTTCGCGCGCAATCTGGGACGCACTCAACGGCACGTGGGCCGCGGCCGCCGTGAGGTTGATGGCGGCGATCGCGTCGTCGAGCTGCGACAGCTGAGGATACAGCGGATGATGCTTGATCACGTCGTCGATCCGAACGTAGCCGGTCCCGCGCACGGAGGGCGAATGAACGTCGACGCGGCCGCAGCCTCCGAGCAAACCGGCGGTCGCGGAAACGAGTGCCAACGCCACGAACGCGATCCGCCTATTTGGTGAGTTCATTTTGGACATCCGCCGTGATGTCCGTGCCCCCGTAGATGATGTCGGCCCGGTCGACGACCAGAAGCAGAGACTTTTTGCGGGCGACGTCGGCGGTCGCCTTCTTCGTCTGATCCACCAGGGGCTTGAGCAGCTGATCCTGTTTGTCGCTAATCGACTTGTCGTACTGCTGGTAGATTTGCCGCTTGTCGGCGTCGGTCTTGGCTTGCGCCATCTTCGGCGCGAAGAGCGCGCGCTGGGTCGTCGCAAATTGGCTCATCGCATCGTTCGCGGTCTTAACCTTCGGCAGGTTGTCGAGCACGCTCTGATCCACGTACCCGATCTCCGCGGGCGGAGGCGAAGCCGCCGGCGGCGCAATCGCCTGCGAACCTCCGAAGAGCGTTTCGACGTCCTTGGTGATGTCTTGACCGCCAAAGATCACGATGCGCTTGTCCACCACGACCGTAAGGCTGCGGGTCGCGCTGACCGCCGCAATCGCGAGTTGCGCGCGTTGAAAAAGCGGCCCCACCAGCTCGCGCTGTTTGTCGGTGTAGCGTTGTTGAAATTGCAGGGAAACGCGCTGTTTGTCCGCGTCGGTCTTGGCCTTCTTCATCGCGGCGCTAAACTGCGCGTCCAGCTGCGCCTTGTACGTAACGAGTTGCCGGTTCGCGCCGACGAACACCGGAATGTTCGCGAGCGCGGCCTGATCGACGTAGCCCACGTCGGTAAGATCGGCGGCGATGGCGGCCGGAGCGACGAGCGCCGCAAGCAGCGCGAGCGCTACGAGAGAAGTAACAAACCGGATTCTCATATTTTCCTTTTACGTATTCTAGAAACTCTGGCCGATGCCGAAGCTCGTGTGCGTCCCGTACACGCCCTTCGCGAAATCGATGCGAACCGTGCGCAATCCGAGTTGCGGCACGTCGAATCGAATTCCGGCGCCGTAGTCGCCGTAGAGCGCCCAGTTCCCCGGATATCCCACGATGCGATTCGTGTACGGATTGAGCAGCGGGTAAGCGCCGCGAATTCTGAAGTCCAGTTCGTCCACGAAAACCGCTAGGGTTATTCGGCGATCGAGCGCCAGCGGCTGGCGCAGTTCGATTTGACCGAGCCCCGCATCGGTAGCGTAAAACACCTGATTGTAGCCGCGAACCTGTTGATCCGAAAACGTGTAAAGCTGACTCGGCGGGATTACCCCGCTGGACCCTTGGAGCACGAGATGAACGCCCAGCGTCGCGGTTTTTAGGATGGGGAAGAACTTCGCAATTCCGAGGGTCGTCTGCGCAAACTTAAAGTTCGATCCCAGCGCGGGGACGGAAAACATCCCCGAGAGCGACCCGTTCGTGCCGCGGCGGGGATTGAACGGATCGTCGAGCGTGTTGGTTTGCAGGCTGAGCGTGGCCGTATTGAGTTTATACGGCGCGCCCGTGTTGACGTTAGCGATCGACGACGCGGCGATACCGAAAGATCCGCCGTACGAGTTGATGGTCGAGTTGATCGGTCCGGGCGTCGGCCCGACGAAAATGTTCGGTTGATTGCCCTGGAAGTAATACGGCGACGGGACGGTCGTATTGTAGCGGATGGTTTGCGCGCCGGCCTGCAGCGAGAGAATCGTATAGTCGCTCAGGCGCCGGCCGATCGTGCCGTTTGCGCCGGTCGAACTCGACGAGCTGGTTGCGACGATGCTGCCGATTTGCGCCGCATTGGTGCCGGGATACAGGGTGACCGGGATCGGGGCCGGCGTGCCGCCGACCGACGGAATGCCCGGGCTGGTCGACGTCACGCCGTAGACCGGGTAGTAGTACGTCGAGCTGTTCGTAAAGATCGAGCCGCCCGCGCTATACTTTTGCGACTGCGGCGTATTGCCGAGGTACGGCACGGAAACCGAAATCTGCGCCACCCCGGTGCGGGCACCCTTTTCGAACTGGATCGAGCCCGAGTTGCCGGTGCCGTGAAGGTTGTTATCCGAAAAACCGAGCGTTCCGTAGAGGCCTTGGCCGGTCAAGCCGCCCGAATAGCCGAAGCCGACCGAGGCCGACGCCGTGCGCTGCTCGGTGACGTGCCAGACCAGCGTCACCAACTGCGGTTTCTTGGGGTCGGGCCCGGGCTTGATGTCGGGTTCGACCTTCGAGAAAAAGCCCATCGCGTTGAGCCGCTCGTAATCGCGTTTGACCGCGTCGGTATTGAGCACCATGCCCGGAAGTTCGCGCAAAACGCGCCGGATTACCGGATCCTTCGTGCGGGTGTTGCCGGTGATCTCGACGACCGCGATGCGCGCCACGTAAATGTTGTACTTGACGTTGGCGGTTCCGGCTTTCAAATCGATCGACGACGGGTCGATGCCGCCTTCGAAGTTGCCGATTTCGAGGTGATACTTGTCCTCGTACAGCTTCTGCAGCGCTTTGTAGTCGGCGTCGCGCACCTCGTCGGAGTAGACCGAGCCGGTTTTGAGCGTGAGTGAGGGCAAGATCAACGGGGGCGGCAAGAGCGGGTCGCCGCCGATAACGATGTCCTTGACGACCAGACCCTCTTGGATCACCAGCGTGAGGGCGCCGGTTTTTGGATCGAGATTGAGATCTTTGACGTGGGTCGGCACCTGGCCGCCGTAGCCGATGCGCTCGTAGTAGTTGTTGATCTTCAGCACGTCCTGGCGAAAGGTGTTGGCGTTGAAGACCTGACCGACCGAAAGGTCCATGAGTGCCAGCAGCGTATCGGGCGGCACCTTCTGATCGCCGGTAAACGAAATTTTCGAGATGACCGGGTTTTCGATGACGCGGTAGGTAATCGCGATGCCGTTGGGGCGCTGCCGGATGAGCGGGGGGGCGATGTCGGCAAAGTAGCCCAGCGCGTTGATGCGCGCCAAATCTTGCTGCACGATTTTGGGGTCGTACGCGGAGCCCGGACGAGCTTGAACCACCGCCATGATCGTCGCGGTCGGCACGTGCAGATTTCCGGTCACGTCCACGGACACGACCTTCTGTCCCGATTGGGTCGCCGCCGGCAGGGTCATCGGCGCGAGCGCGACGGCCAGAGCGAGCAGAACACCCACCCACCGCGTCTTTGCGCGAAGGGCGCGCCGAAGGTCAAAGATCATGCGAAAAATTCGTCCTCGAATTATAAGAGAGGGGCTGACGGCGTCAGCGAAGGGCCGGCCACGTCGAAACGCGCTGTTTGGACCCGGGTCGCCCTGTTCGCCCCGGCGGACCCGGCTCCTTGCCGCAAGATTAGGCGCAGATTGGGCTTTAGACATTACAAACCGGTTGCATCTCAATACAAAAACCTCTGGAAGTTGAAGCTGAAGCCGCTGTTGCCAAGCAAGGGCTGGCCGACGAGCAGTTGGTTGGACGAGCCAAGAACGGTCACGGGCTGCTGGAACAGCTTGGTTGGGCTGGTTTGGTAGAAGAAGCTCAGCGTGGCCGACGTGTAGGCGCTGGGATCGAACTTTACCCCGAACGACTGAACCTGGGGCAGACCGAACGTCGTGGCGTACACGGCGCTGACCGTTTTGCCGAGCACCCGGGTCGCCGTCACCCCGACGTTGCCGTAGTAACCCAGCGTCAGGTTGACGCTGGATAGTCCCAGGCCTTGTCCCAGGGCCGTCTCCAGCGGTGCGAGCAAGCCCGCGGTGAACTGCGCGTTGAGGATGTTGAACGCTTCCTGTCCGACCGTAATCGCGCCGTTATGGGTTTGATATGCGCCGGGCGGAAGCGGTGAAAGCGCACCCAACGGCGTGAAGCCGGCCGGCGACTGGACTTGATAGGGCGACTGGGAGTCGTACGCGATGCCGTTGATGAAGCCGCCGAAGGGCGCGATCATCGAGATGATCTGATCGCGTGAATAGCCCGGCGGGTTGGTCGTGAACCCGATTTTCAGGCCGTCGATCGGCCCGTCCACGTCGATGGTGATGTCGGCCGAACCGTACGGGTTGCGGGCGCGATCCGGGTCCGGGTTGACCACGTTGGTCGCCGCCACCGCGTGAATGGTCGGCCGGACGCCGTCGCTTGGAACGAACGCCACGGAACCTTCCTGAACGCGGAAGGCGCGATCGAAGTACGTCAGGGTTCCGCCGGTGGAGGCGATCGTCCCATCCAGCTGCGGAGCGGCCAGCGTCCCTTCGAGGTGCACGCCGCC
>DATCGB010000380.1:0-2054 GCA_036509155.1 Candidatus Tumulicola sp.
CGTCTCGACGGCCAGCGCGCCTTGCGCGACCGCCGGAACGATCGCGTCGGCAGCGAACGCGACGGTGTGCGTCGCGCGCGCGTGCAGGCGGTTCAAACCGGCCATCGCCAACACGATGGCGTCGTACCGTCCGTCCGCGAGTTTGCGCAAACGCGTATCGACGTTTCCGCGGATGTCTTCGTAGACCAGGTCCGGGCGCAGCGCTTGGAGATGCAGCTTGCGCCGCGGACTGGACGTCCCGACGATCGCGCCGGCCGGAAGCGATTCGAAGGTCGGGTAGCGTTCGCTGCAAAACGCGTCGCGCGGATCTTCGCGTTGCGAGATCGCGGCGATCCGCATGTCGGCCGCGAGATCGCTGGGTAAATCCTTACAGGAGTGCACGGCGTAGTCGGCCCGGCCTTCGCGCAACGCCATCTCGAGTTCGGTCACGAACACGTTGACGCTTCCGAGCCGAGCGATGGCGACCCGCCGGTCGCGGTCGCCGGCGGTCGTGACCGGAAGAATCGTGGTGGCGATGCCGAGTTCGGCCAGCCGGGCGGCGACCGTTCGCGTTTGCGCGATCGCCAGGTTGCTGGTTCGCGACGCCGCGCGCAACTGCGTCGTCGGGCGCTCGTCGGTTTGACCGCGCAGCCGTTCGACGGCGGCTTCGACTTCGTGCTCGGCCACACTCGGATTCATACCGGCAAGTTCGACGACGGGCAAGGCGGCCAGCGCGCGCAGGACGGCGGAGCGCTCGCCGGCCGGCAGCGCGGCTTTGACGTAGGCGCGCATGCGCGCGAGGGTCCGCGCGGCGTCGCCGTATTCCGGGCCGAACGCGACCGCGAGCTCGGCCGCGATGCGCTTGGAAAAGGCCGGCGACGCGCCGCCCGAATCGACGGTCAACGTGACCTCGCCGCGGCGCACGGCGGCCGGCATGGTGAAATCGCCCCGTCCGGGATCGCCCGCATCGCACACGAGCACGCGGGCGGCGCGGGCCTCGCGAACGACGCGTACGTTGACCGCGTCGTCGTTCGTAGCGGCGATTGCCAGCGCGGCCCCCTCAAGGTCGCGCGAATCGTACGGTCGCCGCGCGAATTCACCGTTCGATCGTTCCAGCCACGACGCAAGGCCGGGGTCGACCGCCGGGGCTACGACGAATATCGGAAAGCCGGCCGCGGCCAGCGCTTCGGCTTTGCGCGCGGCGACGCGGCCGCCGCCGACGATCAGGACTCGGCGGCCATCCGGACGCAAAGCTATTGGAAGCATGGTGGGTCGGCACAAGACTTCCGCGTCCGGTCGCCAAAAACCGCCGTGAGTGGCCACCAACATGGAGCGCCCCGCCTTGGCCGCATTTGTCGGTGCAGCCGCCGCCGCGCTAATCACCCTGCCGGGCCTCGGCTCGGGTTCGCTTTGGGACAATAGCGAAACCGCCTACGGCGAAGTCGCCCGCGAGATTCTGATCACCCACAACTGGCTGATCATGCATTTCAATTTGGTTCCGTACTACGTCCAGCCGCCGCTGTATTTTTGGCTGGCGGCCACTTGCGCGACGCTGTTCGGAGTGACGTCGTTTGCGCTGCGTCTGCCGTCGGCACTGGCGACGATCGCGCTGGCCGCGATGACGGGCTACGCCGTTGCCCGGCAAGCCGGTACGCGCGTGGGCACGTACGCCGCCGTAATCGTCGCGAGCTGTTTGATGCTGGCGGTTATCGGCCGGCTCGCGATCATGGACGCGCTCCTCGACCTGACCGTAGCGATGACGATCTTTTGGTGGTTTCGCGGGCTCGAGACGGGGCGCGACCGGTACGTCGTTTACGGCTGGATTGCCGCGGGGTTCGGGTTTCTCGCGAAGGGTTTGGTCGCGCCGGCCGTGGCGCTGCTGGTCATCGTTCCGTTCTTCATCTGGAACGACCGGCACGAGCGAACGTGCGCGCCGTCGGCGCGTGCCTGGATGCTCGGATTGCTGGCGTTCGCCGCGATCGCGCTGCCGTGGCCGACGGCGCTGGTCGCCAAAAACCACTTGTTTCCGCTGGAAAAGCTCTTCGGCGACTACACCATCGGCCGCTACACCGGCG
>DATCGB010000381.1:0-2386 GCA_036509155.1 Candidatus Tumulicola sp.
TTCGCGCGCAGGCGGTAGGCGTCGCGCCGTTGCTGCAGTAAGGCGTTATAGAGCTGGCGCGTAACGTCGAGCATGAACCGCAAGGTGGATTGCTGATGCGGGGTCGGGTAGAGCCGGAGCCGCTCGACGCGTTTCATTGGCGCAACGATAACGGATGCCGGTGCCATACGCCTGGCATTCATCTTCACACAAGTTTGGGCCGTTCGATGCGACACGCGCGACGATATTCCGCGCTGCATCCACACCGTTCGTTTCACTTCACTGGCGGCCGGTTACGCGCCGTCAATGGCGCTTTAGGGGTAGAGGCCGCGGAGTTTGGTCGCCTCGGCGACGCGATCGACTGCAACCGCATACGCCCCCTTTCGCATCGAAACGCCGTAGCGCGTCGCCTGCTCGTGCGCTTCGCGAAACGCGCGCGTCATAATGCGCCGCAGGCGTTCGTTGATTTCGTCTTCTTCCCAAAAGTTGGCTTGCAGGTCTTGAACCCACTCGAAATACGAGACCGTAACGCCGCCGGCGTTGGCCAAGATGTCGGGCAGCACCATGATGCCGCGATCGAAGAGAATGTCGTCGGCCGCCGGCAGGGTCGGTCCGTTGGCGGCCTCGGCCACGATCGCGGCTTTGATGCGGGGCGCGTTTTCGGCCGTGATGATTTTTTCCAACGCGGCGGGCACGAGCACGTCGCAGTCGTACTCGAGCACCTCGCGATTGTCGATCCGCTCGCCGCCGGGGAAGCCCGAGATCGCGCCGGTTTCGAGCTTGTGCGCGATAAGCTTGGGCACGTCGAGGCCGTGCGGGTTCGCCGTGCCGCCCGTCGAGTCGGAAGCCGCGACGACTCGGTAGCCGCGTTCCGCCATGAGCTGCGCCGCGTACATGCCGGCGTTGCCGAAACCCTGGATCGCGACGCGGGCTCCGTCGACCGGCTTGTGCAGCGCGGCCATGGCTTCGTCGATGACGTACAAACAGCCGCGCGCCGTCGCCTTGTCTCGGCCCAGCGATCCGCCGATCGAAAGCGGCTTGCCGGTCACGACGCCGGGAATCGAATACCCGTGCTGCATGGAAAACGTATCCATGATCCAGGCCATGATTTGCGGCGTCGTATAGACGTCGGGAGCGGGAATGTCTTTCTCGGGACCGATGATAATCGAGATTTCGCTGGTGAAGCGGCGCGTGAGATTCTCGAGCTCCTGCATCGACATGTGCTTGGGATCGCAAATCACGCCGCCCTTCGCGCCGCCGAAGGGAATGTTGACCAGCGCGCACTTCCAGGTCATCCACATCGCCAGCGCTTTGATTTCGTCGAGCGTTACGTCGGGATGAAAACGAATGCCGCCCTTTCCGGGTCCGCGCGCCATGTTATGCTGCACGCGATAGCCGGTGAACATCCGAAAGGCGCCGTTATCCATACGCGCCGGAACGGAAACTTCGAGCACGCGCTTGGGCTGACGTAGATACCCGTGAATCGAATCGTTGAGCCCGATCAGCCGGGCAGCCTCGTCGAGCTGCTGCCGGGCCATCGCCCAGACGTTATCGCTCGACGCAACGGCGGAGAGATCCAAGGAAGGCCTCCTGCGGGCGGCAAGCTTGCCCGTACCCTGATTCACTCACGAGCCCGGCCGGCACCTGGCGCGCGGCCTCGCAAAAGCAGAATGCGCGACCGTGCGGCCGCGCATCCTGCGTGGGTTAGGCTCTCCAGACCTGAGCCCGGAAACTCCTAGTAGTGCGGCTTGCCGTAGATGCTCTTATGCAGAGCCGGCAGATGCGGACTCTTCCATTTGGTGCCATCGGCGAACGTGATTTTTAACGGGATGCATTTCACGAGCGACGTTCCCAGCGGAAAGACGTTCGGGCTCAAACCGAACTCGTGCTTGATTTCCGCGCCGGGCGAAAACGTGCCGACGTCGCGAACCTCGGCGACGAGCTGATTGCGGGCGATCAGGCCGAACTCGATATCCTTCATCACGACGTTCGTGGAGTTTACATAGTCGATCCCGAGGGTCGGGCTGCCCTGGGTCGGATACTGGTAGTAACTGTAATTGGCCCCGTACACGCTCGGCCAGCCCCAGTACGGACGTCCGACGGGATAGTAAGCCGGCGCGTAGCCGGTCGCCATGTAGTTGTTTCGGGAAGGATTGCAGGTCGACACCTGGATCGGATGAGGCATCGTGACGTGAGGGTGAGCCATCGACGTCACGGCGACGTCGGCCCGAAGCGGAGCGTTCTGCGCGAACGCGGCCGCCGGCAAACCCGCAATCAGGGAAAACGCGATGACACGCGACGCTAAACGTACCGTCTTCATCTTTGTGAGAGTTCCTTTGCGCGAGAAGAGCGTAGGGGTTTGGGGTGGATTGTTCCGCCAACCCCGGGTGCGCACCTACGCGGGCGG
>DATCGB010000382.1:0-5453 GCA_036509155.1 Candidatus Tumulicola sp.
CCGTGAACCATCATATACGACCACTTGTTGTCCAGATCGAGCGACAGCGACGCGTTCACGCGCACACCTCGAGTCGCGCAGGCGCGCGCCCTTCGCGGCGGTCTCGGTCGATGGCTTCCATGGCGTCGCGCGCGAGCATGAGGGTCTGATTCACGTTAAGGGTTCCGTTCACGATTTGGGTCGAGTTCGCTACGTAGACGTTCGGAATCGACGTCGCGAACCCGGGAATGCGCTTCGAATACCCGAGGGTCGACAACGGAAGGACGAAGCGGGCCTTTGCGACTCGAGCCGCCACGATATCGTTAGCGCACAGGTGGGGATACATTCGCAGGATCGTCGCGACGAACTGCGCCGTAATCTCCTCGTCGTCTCGTTCGAAAATCGGATCCGACGAGGCGACGTACTTAGGCATATACACCAAAGCGTTCCCGCGAAACGGATCCGTCCCGACGAGCGCGTCCATTTCGATCACCGCGGTAAACGGCGTCGGGTCGGTGATGTTCGTAATGTAGTACGGGCTCAGAGGCTTGCGCAACAGCAGCGACAGGCAGACCACGCCCTGGTACTCGATATCTTCGAGGCGTCGCCGTTCGTCGGGTGAAAACTGCGGACATAAAGCCGCCGCCCGCGATGCCGGAACCGTGAGCGCGACGTCGTCGAACAGTTCGAATTCACCGCCCGAGTGCCGCACGGCGATGCGTCCGTCGGCCACGCGCTCGACCCTTTCGACGGGGACGTCGGTGCGCAGCTCGATGCCGAGGCCGCGCAAACGATCGACCAACCGGGCGAGGACGTGCGCGTAGCCCCCCGTTACGACCCCGAAACACTCCTGTTTGGCGGCACTCTGGCGGGCACCGTACATGCGTTTGATGATCGTCCAAATAAAGGCGGCGCTCGCGCGCTGGGCGTTATCGCCCAGCTTAGCACGCAGCAGCGGCAACCATATTTTTCGGACGACGCCGCGTCCGCACAGGCGCGTCAACCATTCGACGGCCGTGATCTCTTCGAGCGCGCGCCAGTCGTTTACGCGGGCGGCGTACAGAATCGAAAGGCCCAGCCGAACTTTCTCGATCGGGTTCAGCGCCGGGAACGTTGCGAAATCGACGACGCTGGAGAATCGGTGCAGCCGGCCGCCGGCGTAGAAACCGGTCTGCGCCTTCATCCATTGCACGTCGCCTTCGAGGTCGATGGTTCGCAGCAGCTCGAGCAACTCCGCATCCGCGCCGGCAATGACGTGGTAGAACCGGTCCCAGACGACGTCGCCGATGCGCCAGGGAGCGGCTAAACCGCCGAGCCGGCTCGACGACTCCCAAACCGCGACTCGGTCGCCGCCGGCGGCAAGGCGGCGCGCCAGTTCTAGTCCGAGCATCCCGCCGCCCACGACGCACCAACGGCGCATTACGATACCTCGACCAGTTGAGCGACCCGGCCCCCCATAATCGAGTAGACGTGCCCGCAGACGTTACACTTTACTTGGGTGGCGACGCCGGCGTCGACGGCGTTAAAGCGCAGCAGAACCGCCCCGCAGCGGCAGACCGCGCCGACCGACCGCGCGGGGTTGCCGACGACCAGATGATGGTCGGGGACGGACCGCGTCACCACCGAACCCATTCCAACCATCGCCCAGCGCCCGACGGTGATGCCCGGCCCGATGGTGGCGTTGGCACCGATCGTGGCGCCGGATCGAACGCGGGTCGAGAGCGTGTGCTCGTCGGGGTCGGACGTACGCAGCTCCGAGAGATCGTCGGTCGTCGCTCGCGGAAACCGATCGTTGGTAAAAACCGTGCCCGCGGAGATGGCTACGCCGTCTTCGATTTCGACGGCGGCGCAGATATATACGAAGGCGTTGATCTTGACGCGGTTCCCGATCTGCACGTCGTACGCGATGTAGCTCTTTTCGCCCACGATGCACTCGCGCCCGATCGAGGCGCCGCGGCGAATGTGTACGTTGTCCCACACGCTGGTGAGGTCGCCGAGGGTCACGCCCTCTTCGACGATGGCGGTTGGATGAATGCGCGTCACTAGACGGCTTCCAACATGCGGGTCGGCGCCGTTCTTAACGAGGCTTCCACCAGGCTCGAGACGTTCTTCCACTGGCTCGTCCGCAGCGCTTCGTAGGCGGCCACGATCACTTCAATCGAAGCCACGGCATCGGCCATCGTCACTTCCAGATCGGCCTCGCCCTTGATCGCGTCGGTGAAGTTGACGATCTGCTTTCGAAACGCGTCGATCTTGTCGTAGCCGGTTCCAAATACCGTCCATTCCGACGAAGACCGCAGGCGGTATTTCGATTCCTTCCAGCCGACCAGAATCGTGCCTTCGGTTCCGTAAATCCGCAGGAACGTATCCAGCTCTTTATTGATGCTCCACGAGAGATCCGACGTCCCGATGACGCCTTCCCGATTACGCGCAAACAGTCTCACGGTATCTTCTACGCGCGGGGACTGCAGCCGCTTTCCTTCGAAGACCTTGACGTCGCGAAGTTGACCCAGGAAGAAACGCAGGATATCGACCGCGTGCGTACCGTTATCGATCAAGACGCCGCCGCCGCTGATCGCCGGATCGCTGTTCCAGCGGCGCGCCATGTTTACCGAAGACGTAAACGCATTTTCGATCAGCACCACTTCGCCGGCGATGCCGCTCGCGGCGAGATCGCGCGCGGTTCGAACGTCGTCGACGAAGCGGAACTTCGAAGCCATGGTCAGGAGCACGTTGTTACGGATCGCGCGGGCGGCCATGCGGTCCGCGCTCTCGACGTCGATCGCCAAGGGCTTCTCGCAGAGCACGTGCGTTCCATACTCCATCGCGGTGCTCGCCAGGGCCTCGTGGGTTGCCGGCGGCGTGCAGACGACGATGCCGTCGAGCTTTTCGACGCTCAACATGCGGTCCAGGTTGGTATAGGTGGCGCAGTTCGCCGCGTCGGCGAACTTCTTGGCCGCCTCGGCGTCGCTGTCGCAGGCGCTCGCGAGAACGACCCCGTCGATGTCTTTGACGGCCGCGGCGTAAGCGTGCGAGATGGCGCCGGTTCCGACGAGCCCTAAACGTACGGCCTTACCGTGCATATGCCGACTCCTTCTGTAGTTGCCGGACGGCTTCGCAGATGCCGTCGGCGATGTAGTCCACGTCCTCGCCCGTAAAACGGTCGTTCCAGGGCACGACCAATACGCGTTCGAGCGCTTCGTACGTGCCGGGGAAGTGCTTGGGATCGTAGTCGACCGCCTCTTTGCGAGCCAGCGAGAACGGCCAAGAGCTCTTGCCGAAAGTGCGCTGCTCGCGAATGACCGCGCAGGCGAAGGCCGGCTTTTGAATGTATCGCGGAGCGGTGAATATCTCGCGCTCGCGCAACGCCGCCGCGACCGCATTCACGCCGCCGGGGACGAGACGTTCGTCGATCCGAATGCAATATTTCCAGTAAACGTGTTCCGCCCGGGGGTCGGCCTGCGGGAGCTCGACTCCGTCCAGCCCGCGCAGCTTCGCGTCGAGCTGACCGGCGAGCATCCGGCGCCGGCTGACGGCGGCTTCGAGTTTTTCGAGCTGCGCGAGCGCGACGGCGCCGCAAAGCTCGGACATCCGGTAGTTCAACGCGAGGAAGTAGTGGTCGGGCTTTGCATCCCCATACCCCCAACCCTTGTTGATGAACAGGTACATCCGGCGCGCGAAATCGTCGTCGTCGGTAACGACCACGCCGCCCTCGCCGGTGGTGACGTGCTTGCCCTGTTGCAGGCTGAAAGCGCCGATCGAACCGATCGTACCGACTTTTTTGCCGTCGAAACGAGCCAAGAACGACTGCGCGCAGTCTTCGATAATCGGAATCCCGCGCTCGCCGGCCAACTTCGTTATCGCATCCATCTCGGCCGGATTACCGAACAGGTGCGTCACGATGATGGCGCGCGTCCGCGGGCTAAGAACCCGTTCGATCGCTGCGGCGGTGACGTTATACGTGTGGGGATCGACGTCGGCAAATACCGGAATCGCGCCTTGATAGAGAATCGGCGACAGGGCGCCCATGTCCGTAATCGAGGTCGTCACGATTTCGTCGCCCGGCTCCGGATCGATGGCCGCAATCGCGCAGTGGATCGCCGCGGTCCCGGACGCACAGGCAAAGGCGTGGCGGACGCCGAGCATCTCGGCAAACCGCTTCTCGAAGCCTTTGACGAATTCGCCTTTGGTGCTGGTAAGGGTGCCGCTCGCAATCGCCTGCGTCAGTAACAGGACTTCTTCGGAGCCGAGATTGCGCCCGGTGGCGTCTTGGTCGTTCGGCAGGCGCCGAAGTTCGAGGGTACTTTGAATGATACTACTCCTTCGTTGCAATGAGTGGGGCGGGTGCGAGACGGCCGAGGACGCGGCGTCGATGAATGAACGTGACGGCCTGGCCGGCGAAGAGCGCGAGACTCGAGTATTGAATGACGATCGTAACGACGCTCCAGAATGCGATGCTCTGCGCGCTAAAGTGCAGCAGATAGAGAACGGCGACGACCAGCGGCAACAGCCCGGGTATCAATCCCGGTATCGCCAAAAGCAGCGACGGGCGATGGCCGAATCCGCAGCGCATCGTGCTCCACGTGAGCCGCCCGATCGAGCGAAGCGAGCCACGCGGCGCCGGCCGGGCGTCCCCCCAATCGAGGACGGCGGGTACCTCGACGACTCGGGCGCGTTTTCGGAGCGCCTCGAGCAGCAGCGTGGCATTGACTTCCATGCCGTCGGCGCAGTGGGAGAGCTCGACGAACGTGCCGCGGCGGTATACGCGGACGACGCAGGTCGAGGTCGCGATTTTTCCGTTGGTCGCCATCGACAAAAAGCGGTTCGCCTCGCGGCTGAGAAAGGCGCGCGTCCACGGTACGTTTCGAACCTTTCCGCCCTTCGCGTACGGCGACGCCAAGACGATGTCGGCGTTCTCGGCGATCGCGGTATCGATCAAGCGAAGAAAGCAACTCGGCTCGTAGCTTAGATCGGCGTCGATGGTCAGGACGTATTCGCCGCGAACGTTGTCGCGCGCCGTCCGCAAGGCGGCGCCCAAACCGCCGTTGCGCTCGCGCCGCACGAGGGTCACGTCGGCCCGGTCGCCCGCGAATCGACGCGCTACCTCGTAGGTGTCGTCGCTCGATCCGTCGTCGACCAGGACGTAATCGAACGCGTACAGGTCGGACCGAGTCGCCAAGGCCGTTTCCAACTTGGCGAGGTTCGCTTCCAAGAGCGCGGCCTCGTTATACATCGGAACGACGACCGTGACGGCACGCCTTTCGGACCGGATCGTTTTCGTATCGTTCATGACTCCAACCTCACGCATTCGCCGAAGGCAGACCGCGGCTGGGCACCGCGAAGTAATCGGAATAATCTACGATCGCGGGCACGGTACGGTTGAGAATCACGCCAACGATATTATCGATGCCGAGCGACCGAAAGCGCGCGAGCAGATCCGAAGCGACCTTTTCGTTCGTGCTTAACGAGGAGAG
>DATCGB010000383.1:0-3985 GCA_036509155.1 Candidatus Tumulicola sp.
CGAAAACCACGACGAAATAAGGGCCGCGGCGGATGTGGCGGACGTGGCGCTTTCCGCCGATGCGCGTGGCGAGCTTTCCGACCGCAGCAAACTCTGTCGCCAATGCAAGACGCTCGACCTCGCCTTCGATATGGGAGACCGGACCTGGCTTTGCCGCGCTTGCGCGGAGGGTGAAGTATGAGGGACGACGAGACCGTCGCAGCGCTCCGCGGCGCGCTCGCCGCGAGCGAGGTGTTGGATTCGCGCGAGATAAGCGACGCTTTACTTGCGATTATGCGTGCAGAATCGGCCCGACGCAAAGCTGTCGCGAAGGACCTCACGCGGACTCAGAAGCGGCGCGTTGCCAAGCGCCTCGGAGGCGAGAGCATTCGCGCGATCGCGAAGGCGGAGGGCCGTGCGCCCTCCACGGTCGCTGAATCCTTGTCTGCGCCGTCCGTACGCGCTTATATCGCCGCCCGGCTTCGCATCATGCGCGCGGGCGATCAACCTCTCTTTGACGCTCTGCTAGAACGCCTCGCCGACCTCGCTTTTAACGCGCAGCGCCCAGGCCCGGGATTCATGGTGCCAGACAACCGGATAAGGTTCGAAGCGATCCAAAAGTTGTTGCTCTACTATGCCGGGGACGATGAATTGACACGCCAGCGTGTCGCGCCTTCTCCCGGTGTCCTGGCTCCGGGCGCAATTGCGGGCGAGCCGATCCCATCGCTATCGGCACCCAAAGACACTCCTGACATCGTGGAGACGATTCTCGAGCGGTCGCTCACGGCAACGGAGCGGCGATCCGTTACCCGAACGAAACCCGTACAAAACCAATCCGAGGTTGCTCCCGCGAGGCGTCAAAAGCGGCACCCTCAGCGCTCTGACCCGGCTCAATAGCAACTGTCCCAAATGCTTGAACGAACGTCTAAGGCTATGGTACACTATGTATATGACCTATGAAAAGCCGATCGCGGTCGCCTACTACAGGGTTTCGACGCAGAAGCAGGGACGCTCGGGCCTTGGGCTCGACGCACAGCAGGTCGCTGTCGAAGCCTTCTGCAAGGCTCACGGCCTCACGCTGGATTCATCGTTCACCGAGATTGAAAGCGGCAAGCGCACGGATCGCCCAGAGCTTGCTAAAGCGTTCGCGAAGGCTCGCCGCGTGCGCGGCGTGGTGCTCATCGCGAAGCTCGACCGGCTCGCGCGCGACGTTCACTTCATCGCCGGGCTAATCAAACAAGGGACACCGTTCGTCTGCGTGGATGCGGCGAACGACGACACCTTCGTGCTGCATATCAAAGCCAGCGTCGCACAAGAGGAAGCGCAGAAAATCAGCACCCGCACGAAGGACGCGCTCGCGGCGGCGAAGGCGCGTGGCGTGAAGCTCGGCAATCCGCAGAACCTTACTGCTGATGGTCGCGCGCGCGGATCGCGCAGCGGCGCGGCGGCGATGAAGGCGCGCGCTCAAGAGAACCGCGACACGATCCGCGACGCCATCCTCGACGCCCGCAAACGCGGACTTTCGCTGCGCGCGATCGCAGCCGAGGTCGGCGTCGGAACGATGACCGTTGCGCGCATCATTAAGGCGGAGGACGAGGCATGAGCGTCTACAAGCGCAAGAGCGGGCGCTACGCCGTGGTCATCGCCAAGGCCGAAGGCTCGACCGAACGCCGGAGCCTCGGCACGTTCGCGAGCCGCAAAGAGGCGGACAAGGCAGAGCGCGAGGCGCTGACCGCGCGCGATCGTGGTATCGACCTCGCGCCAGCCAAAGTGACCGTCGCCGATGTTGTGAAACGATACCTTCGCGACCGAACGACGCGCGTCGAAGCAAAGACGCTTCAAGAATACGAGAAGAACGCGAACGCCTACATTCTCCCGCATCTAGGCGCAAAACCGCTCGTCAAACTGAGACCGGCCCATATCGCGGAATGGCAGCACGCGCTCGGCGAGCGTGGCGGGAAAGACGGTCGCGCGCTCTCCGCGAAGACGACCTTCCACGCGCGTTCGCTCCTGTCAGCGGCGCTTCGCTGGGCGTGCAAGATGCAGCTCCTCGTTGCAAATCCCTGCGACGCTGTCGACACCCCGAAGGTACGCCGTTCCGATGCAAAGGCGCTGCTGCGCGAGGAGATGGAGCGTCTCCTGCGGGTGTGCGACGGGTCGCGCTGGGCACCGTTCGTCACCCTTGCGCTCACGATCGGCGCACGTCGCGGCGAACTACTCGCCCTCCGCTGGGAGAACGTCGACACCGAGAGCACGACGCTCACGATCGAAGCGTCGCTCTCGCAGACCAAGGCGGGTATCGCGCGCAAGGGCACAAAGACGAACAAAACGCGAACCATCCCCCTCTCTCGCCCGGCACTCGAAGCGTTGCAACGGCAACGCGCAACGCAAGCCGCAGACAAGCTCCGCGCTGGCGGCCTCTACGACAGCCAAGGCTGGGTATTTGCAGACGAGCTTGGGGCGTGCATGTCACCAATGGCTGCAACGAGCGCCTACGCCCGGATCGCCACGAAGGCGGCGCTCTCCTCGACGCGCTTCCATGACCTCCGCCACACGGCAGCGACAATGATGCTGCTTGCCGGGTTCGACGTCGTAACCGTCGCGGGTATCCTCGGACACTCGTCGCCGATGGTGACGCTCACGGTTTACGGTCATGTTCTCGCCGAGGCGAAGCGCAAGGCTACGGACAACCTCGGCTCCGCCTTCGATGCGATCGTCAAAGAGATGCGGGTCATCGCCTAGCTGATTGCAACCGTTTTGCAACCGTCGCATCTCGGGCAAAGAAAAAACCCCGGTAAAATCAGGGGTTTACTGGTAGCGCCAACGGGAATCGAACCCGTCTTTCCGCCTTGAAAGGGCGATGTCCTAACCGATAGACGATGGCGCCAGGGCATGGGCGATTTCTCGCTCCGTGAGCCTACTTGCCCAGGCGAGCCGTGTCAACCTACTTAGTGGGCCTGGTAGGATTCGAACCTACGCACATCCAGTTATGAGCCGGGTGCTCTACCGCTGAGCTACAGGCCCTCACGGGGACTATGTATTAAAAACCAGATTTGTATCGTGAAGGCCGGATCTGTATTTCAAATACAAGCTCCTGTACGGGAATGCTGGCTTCTGCCGGCCAGCCCGGCTCGTTTTCCCTCCTAGCGAACGGTCTTCCCGGTAGGCGGGGCCCGACGCCGGGCGTCTCAGGCGAGCTCACCGGAGAAGCGCCTGCGCCCAACCGGCTCTATCACATCACATCCGCGCTTCGGCTAGATCTTCCGCCGCGGTCAACGCACCATCTAAAAGCCCGATCTTTCGGCTCGCCAAATCCGCAAAACGGCGATCGTGCGTTACCATTATAATGGTTGCTCCGCTTTGGTGAAGTTCGCCGAGCAAGTCCATCACGGCTTCGCCGTTCTTCGTATCGAGGTTTCCCGTGGGTTCGTCGGCAAGCAGCAGCGACGGGTTGCCGGCAAGTGCACGGGCGACAGCCGCACGCTGCTGCTGGCCGCCTGACAACTGCGCCGGATAGTGGCGAGCGCGATGAGATATTCCAACACGATCCAATACTTCGGAAACACGGCGGCGCCGTTCTGCTTTCGTCACGCCACGATACACTAGTGGAAGCTCAACGTTTTCCTCGATGCTTAGTTCGCCGATCAAGTTAAAGTTCTGAAAGATAAATCCGATTTCTCGATTGCGGATGGAAGCGCGATCGGTAGCGCTCAGCTTTGCGACCTCGCGTCCATTGAGGACATAGCGGCCGTCGCTGGGCGTGTCGAGAAGGCCGATGATGGACAGCAGCGTTGACTTTCCACAACCCGACGGACCTTCGATCGAGACGTACTCGCCGCGTTCGATTTCTAAAGTGATGTCGCGCAACGCGCGCGTCTCAACTTCTTCAGTAAAGTAGGCTTTTCCGATGTTCTCGAGTGTCAGCAGCATTGGTATCCCTTTAGTGCAGCCGGAGGGTTGTACGGCCGTCGTAAGCCGAGGTATCGGAGACGATAACGGTGTCGCC
>DATCGB010000384.1:0-2230 GCA_036509155.1 Candidatus Tumulicola sp.
CCAGCAGATTCGAGCGCGCGAGCGGCACGGGAATAGATGGCGTGCCGCTCGGCGGCGGCGAGAAGTTCGGTCTGACGGCGCAGGAAGTCGACGAACAGTTCGGGGCAACGATACAGGTTGCCCGACACTTCTTCGATCAACGACGTGCGGGCGCCCAGCGTATCGACCGTTCGCTTCGCGTGTTTGAAGCCGGCGAGATCGAGCACGTGCGTGTCAATCTCGGGAAGAACTGCGGCAATGGCGAGCAACGCCCGTTCGTCGGGGTCCAGCCCCGGACAGACTTGCTCTTCCCAAAAGCGCCGGGCGGCGTCGCGGACGATCCCCCGCAGTTTCTGGCGATCGGGCGAGCGCAGGGACGCGCGGAGCGCGACGTTTACGCCGACCGGCCAACCTTCGGTAAACCGTAAAATATCGGCGAGTTCGTCTTCTTCAGCCACGAATCCGAACTCGTGGGCGGCGTCGGCGGCTTCGTCGAGCGTACATCGTAGATCGTCTGCGTCGACCGGCAGGTCGCAGTCGCCGCGGGCCAGCCACGTGCCAAGCGGCAATCCGACCGTCGAGCGCGACGCGAGAATCCAGCGCAGTTGGGATTTGGTCCGTTCGATCAACCCGACGAGAAATCCGACGAGTTCGGCGTTGGCCTGCACGACGTCCAGCCCGTCGATGATGACGGCATCGCACGCGCCCTCCGGCGAACCACATGCATCGCTCAAGCCGCGAATGAATCCGGCGAGAGTGCGATGCTCCGGACCGACGTCGAATCGAACGCACCGATCGCCGAGAACGTCGACGTACCCGTCGAGCGCGACCGACTTGCCGTACCCCGCGGCGGCAACGACGAGGACGATCGGATGCGCGGCGGCGTCGATGAAGCGCTCGACCAAACGGGAACGGACGACGTTGCCGGCCTGGGTCATCGAGCGCCGGGCGGCGGCGGCCCGTCACGCGGCTGCATGCGCGATAAGAACAGCGCGACGGTTAGGAGCCGATCCCGCGTCAATAGATGCAAGTCGCCGGCCTCGTCGAGCTGGGCCGCCGTGGCCGGCGCAAACGAGCCGGAGAACGAGCCCAGCAACGTCTCTAGGCGCTCGCGCGGCATGTCGGTGAGGAAATCGTTATCCTGGTCGTTGGCCGGATTGGACGTGATCGAGGCGATCAGCACCTGGGCTTGGGCCGCGTTCGGCGTGCCCGGATTGTCGCGTGCGAGCCGGCTCAAGCGTTCGAGTGCGGCGTCGAGGCGCGAGATGTCGTCGAGCAAAACTTGCTGCACCGCGTAGCGCCGCTCGTAGTCCGCCTGCACGTACGGCGAACGCGGATCCGCGCGAACGGCGATCGGTCGCGACAGCGTGCGCTGGTCGAGGTGCAGGCGCAGCGTATACCGGCCGGGCGGCACCGGAATGCCGCGGTAACCGCGGTTCCAAGCGGGTGCGAAACTCCACGGCACGGCGTCGTCGGTGGCCAGGTCCCAGGCGAAGCGATGGAGTCCCGCGCCGTTCGACAGCTTCGTTCCCGTTAAACGGCGCACGACGTTGCCGCGCGCGTCGACAACGTCGGCGGCGGGAGCGCGGTTAACGGGCGTGCTGAGGTAGTACGTGACGATCGCGCCGTAGGGCGGCGCTGCGCCGTCGGCCGGCGTGTTGGACGAACGGTGCAGCTGCCACAGAATTGCAGTGCGGATCGGAAACAGGTAGGTTCCAGCGGCGCGCGCACGCCCCAACTGCTGCAGCGGCGTGGCGTCGTCAAGCACGTAGGCGCCCCGCCCGTGAGTGGCGATCAACACGTCGTCGTCGTCCGGCTGGACGCGGATGTCGCGCACCGACACGGGCGGCAATCCGGTGACGCGCGTCCAGCGAGTGCCGCCGTCCCACGACATCCAAAAGGATCGCTCGAGCCCGATATACACTAGGTCGGGATTGCGCGGATCCTGCAAAACGCTGCGGGCTTCATCATCTTGGGGTAAACCGGCGACAATCGACCGCCAATGCGCGCCGTAGTCGCGGGTCACGAAGACGTACGGCGTGCGGTCGCCAACCATGTGACGGTCGTACGCCGCGTAGGCGACCGCGGGATCGCGGACCGACGGCGAGATCGACGCGAACCGTCCGAATGGCCCGACGCCGAGCGGCGTGACGTTGTGCCAATGCGCGCCGCCGTCGCGCGTCAACTGCACGTAGCCGTCGTCGGTTCCAACCCAGAGTTCACCTCGCTTGGCCGCCGAGGGTGCGACGAC
>DATCGB010000385.1:0-4348 GCA_036509155.1 Candidatus Tumulicola sp.
CAGGCGTCGCCGTCTTCGACCGGGCGCGCGTTCCCGACGATCGTTGGCTGCACGAACTCATCATCTTCGCCGCGCGCGTATCCCGCGCGCACGGCGGCGGCCGCCGTTTCCTCGCGGTGCTCCGCGCGGCCGTTGGCGATCGCATCGTAGGCCTTACGCGTGCGCTCCCAGCGGTGGTCGCGATCCATCGCGTAAAAACGCCCGCCGACGGTCGCGATCGCGTCCGGGCGCCCGGCGGCCGTCAGTTTTTCCTCGAGCTGCTCGACGTACGTTTCGGCCGACCGCGGCGGCGTGTCGCGTCCGTCGAGAAAGCCGTGAATCGCCAGCGGCACGTCGCCGGCGACGGCGGCGTCGATCAGCGCGAAGAGGTGTTCGATCGAACTGTGAACGCAGCCATCCGACAGCAGACCCATGAGGTGCAGCGTCGCGCCATTGCGCTTTACGTGCCCGATCGCCGCCTGCAGCGTCGCGTTGCGACCGAAATCGCCCGCCGCGATGTCGGCGTCGATGACCAGCAGGCCCTGCTCCACTACCCGTCCGCTGCCCAGATTCAGGTGGCCTACCTCGCTGTTGCCCATGATGCCTTTGGGCAGACCCACCGGCTCGCCCGATGCCGCCAGCGTGGTCCACGGATACCGGTCGAAAAATGCGCGCCAGTGCGGGATGTCGGCGGCGGCGATGGCGTTGCCGCGGGTGCGATCGCTGCAGCCCCAGCCGTCGAGTACGGCGAGAACGACGGGGCGAAACGTCATCGCGCCGCGTTAGCGATCAGCGTGGCGAAGCCGCGCGGGTCGAGCGACGCGCCTCCGATCAAACCGCCGTTTACGTTCGGCTCGGCCATGTACGCCGCGACGTTTTCGGGTTTCATGCTGCCGCCATAGAGAATCGGCGTCTCCGTGAGACCGGGAACGCAGCTGCGGATCGTCGCCATCACGCGATCGGCCTCGGCGGGGTCGCAGTTTTTTCCGGTTCCGATCGCCCAAATCGGTTCGTAGGCGAGCGCGACCCGCGCCAGGTCGTTGGGCGAAACGCCTTTGAATGCGTCGCGCGTTTGCGCCGTGACGCGTTCGTCGATGCGCCCCTCGGCGCGCTCTTGGCCGGTCTCGCCGACCGCGACGATCGGCGTCAGGCCGGCCGCCAGCGCCGCCAGCACTTTCAGGTTGACCGTGCGATCGGTCTCGTCGCAGTAGGCGCGCCGCTCCGAATGTCCCAGCAGGACGTGCGTGACGCCGAACTCGAGCAGCATCGGGGCGCTGATTTCACCGGTAAACGCCCCCTCCGTCTCCCAGTGCATCGTTTGAGCCCCCAAATGAACCTGCGTTCCGGCCAGCCACTTCGCCGCTCGGGGGATGGCCGTGAAGGGGGGCGCGACGACGATTTCGATCTCGGGCGGAAGCGACCGCGCCAAGGGCAAGAACGTATCGAAGAAGTCGCTAGCTTGCGCGGCCGTTTTGTGCATCTTCCAGTTGCCGGCGACGATCGTGCGGATCATGCCAACGCCGCGACGCCGGGCAGCGTTTTGCCCTCGAGAAATTCGAGCGTGGCGCCGCCGCCGGTCGAAACGTGCGAAACTTTATCGGCGAAACCCAGCAGGTGGGCCGCCGCCGCAGCGTCTCCGCCGCCGACGACGCTGAACGCGCCGCCGGCCGTCGCGCGCGCGATCGCATCGCCGACGACTTGGGTGCCGTGCCGGTAGGCCGGCTTTTCGTAGACGCCCATCGGCCCGTTGAAAACCAGCGTTTTCGCCTGTTCGATGGCGTGGGCGTAGGCCTGCGCCGTCGCCGGGCCGATGTCCAAAATCATCTCGCCGGCGACGTCGCCGACGGCGGTCACGCGCGCATCGTCGGAATCGAACGACGGGGCGACGACGACGTCGCTGGGCAGGTGCAGATCGACCGTTCGCTCTTTGGCGATTTTGAGTACGAACAGTGCCGGATCGATGTCGTCGTCGCGCAGCGAGGTTCCGACGTCGATGCCGAGCGCGGCCAAGAACGTGTTGGCCATGCCGCCGCCGATGCAGAACGCATCGACGCGATCCATCAAGTGCTGAAACACGCCGATCTTGTCCGTAATTTTTGCTCCGCCGATCGCAGCGACGAACGGCTTGCGGGGATCCTCGACCAGCCGTGCGAGCGCCGCCAACTCGGCTTGCATCAGCAGTCCGGCGGCGTGGGGCAAGCGGTGCGCGACGCCTTCGGTCGAGGCGTGGGCGCGATGCGCCGTCCCGAACGCGTCGTTGACGTACGCGTCGCCGAGTTCGGCAAGTTCGGCCGCAAAAGCCGGGTCGTTGCGCTCTTCCTCGGGATGAAAGCGCACGTTCTCGAGCAGCAGGACGTCGCCGTCGCGCAGCGCCGCAACCGCCCGCTGCGCCGTCTCGCCGATGCAGTCCGGGCAAAAACCTACCGGGACGGCCAGGCGCTGCGCGAGCGCCGCCGCCAGCGGCCGCAACGAGAGCGCGGGATCGGGCTTTCCGTCGGGCCGCCCTAAATGCGACAGGATGACGGTTCGGGCGCCGCGCTCGCGCAGCCAAACCAGCGTCGGAACGGCCGCATCGACGCGCGTGTAGTCGGCGATCTCCGTGCCGCGCATCGGGACGTTGAGGTCTTCGCGGACCAGCACGCGCTTACCGCGTACATCGAGATCTTGAAGCACGGCAATGGGCACGAGAAGGCGGACTACGCGGTCGCCGGAATCTTTTCGAGGACCATCGCGGACAAGTCGGCCAGCCGGCACGAATAGCCCCACTCGTTGTCGTACCACGCGGCGATTTGCACCAAGTCGCCCAGCGCGTTGGTCAACTTCGAATCGACGATCGAGCTGTGCGGGTCGCGCTTGAAATCGCTCGACACGAGCTCTTCTTCGGTGTACGCGACGTATTTGGACAGCGCCCCTTCGGATGCGGCGCGCAGAATCGCGTTGAGTTCGTCCCGGGTGGTCGATTTTTTCGTTTGAACGACTAGGTAAATCATCGAAACCGTAGGCGTCGGTACCCGCAGCGCAAAACCGTCGAACGTTCCTTCGACTTCGGGGATCGTCAAGTAGAGCGCTTTGGCCGCGCCGGTGGAGGTTGGGATAATGTTGGTCGCGGCGTTTCGCGCGCGGCGGAAATCTTTGTGCGGCGCGTCGAGGATGTTCTGGTCGTTGGTGTAGGAATGAATCGTCGTCATGAAACCTTTGACCCAGCCCAAGTTGTCGACGATCGGCTTGAGCGCGGTGGCCAAGCAGTTGGTCGTGCACGACGCGTTGGAGATCACGTGATGCGCGAGCGGATCGTAAGCTGCGTCGTTCACGCCCAAGACGATGGTGAGATCCTCGCCTTTGGCGGGCGCCGAAATCAGAACTTTTTTCGCTCCCCCGCCGTCGATGTGGGCGCGGGCTTTGGCGGCGTCGGTAAACAGCCCGGTCGATTCGACCACGACGTCGACGCCCAGATCTTTCCACGGAAGTTTCGCCGGATCGCGTTCGGCCATCACCCGAATGGGCCGCCCGTCGATGACCAGTGTGTCCCCGCCGCCCGAGACGCTGCCCGCGTAAGTTCCGTAGTTGCTGTCGTGCTTGAACAGGTGCGCGCACTCGGCAGCGCTCGTCAGATCGTTGATCGCGGCGATCTCGATCTGCGGATGGTGCTCCATCAACGCTTTGGCGTAGTTTCTTCCGATCCGGCCGAAGCCGTTAATTCCAACGCGCATGTACGAACTCCCTAAGGCGAGGCGTGGCTGGCTGTTTTACCGGGCTTGCTTCGCGAGCCCCTGCCCGCGGCGTACCCGCTCGGCCAGGCGCGCGAGGGCGGCGAGCCGGCTGCTGACGGTCGGCTTGGCGATCTGCGGATTGCAGCGGCGTCCCAGCTCGGACAGGGACTCGTCGGGGTGGGCGAGGCGCAATTCCGCGATTTCGCGCAGCGCCGGCGAAAGCGCCGGCAGTCCGTAGGCATTTTCGAGATATTCGATGACGTGCCGCTGCGCGGCGGCGGCCGCCGCGGTGCGCTCGAGGTTCGCCGCTTCGGTGTTGACTAGCCGGTGAATGCGATTTTTTGTCTCGCGCAGCGCCCGCACGTCTTCGAGCCGCAGTACGGCGCCGAAGGCGCCGATCAAGGTCAACACCTCGACGATGGCGTCGAAGTTTTTGTAGTACACCACGGTGCGGCCTTTTCGCGCGGTCAGTTTGGGCGGCACGCCGGCGCTGCGCAGCGTCCATTCCAAACGCTGCGCGAGCGTCGTTTGGAGAATCACGAACTCCAGGTGGTATCCGTGCGCCCCGGCCGCCAGCGAGCCGCACGCGAGGAACGCGCCGCGAATTTCGATCAGGCGGTCGCACTTGTGGGCCGGTTTGGGCGGATGGATGCGTAAAC
>DATCGB010000386.1:0-4061 GCA_036509155.1 Candidatus Tumulicola sp.
GGCGTGGGCGCGGCCGTGTTTGTGGCGTTGCCAGTGCATGCCGGTCTCGCGCGCGCCGTAGACTTGCATGCGGTACATCCCGACGTTCGGTCGTCCCGTTCGGGGATCTTTGGTGATGACGAGCGGCAGCGTGATGAACGGGCCGCCGTCCAGCGGCCAGGTGGTCAACACGGGCAGCTGCCGGAGATCGGGTTCGCGCACGATCGTGTCGTGCACGCTCGCGCTGCCGACGATCTTGAGGGCGGCGTTGCCGAGCGGCGCCAACCGCACGAGCGCGCCGATTTTGTCGGTTATCGATGCGCCGGGCGGCGCGATATCGACGAGTTTGCGCACGCGCGCGGCGGCCTCGTCGAGATCGCGCGCGTCCAAAGCCATCGCCATCCGCCGGCGCGTGCCGAACTGATTGGTCAGCACGGGAAACTCGGAGCCGTCGACCCGCGTGAAAAGTAACGCCGGGCCGCCCGCCTTGACGACGCGATCCGTGATTTCCGCGACCTCGAGATACGGATCGACTCGCGCCGAGATCGTGTGAAGCTCGCCGGCTTTGCGCAGCGCGTCGACGAACGCGCGCAGGGACGAAAACGGCATAGGGGGCTGTCTTAGAGGAAGTTTGGAGCGCCCCTGTCCGCACGCAATTTCCTGGGGCTCGGTTGTGAGCGCTAAGCCGGGTCGTGGGCCGGGAAGGTCGCAACGAAACGCGCGCCGCCTTGGGCCGCTTGCGTGAGGGCGACGTTGCCGCCGTGCGCGTGCGCGATCCAGCGCACGATGGCCAGCCCCAAGCCGGTGCCGACACCGTCGTCGCGGCGGCGATAGAAACGCTCGAAAACGCGTTCGCGATCGTCGGGCGGAACGCCCTCGCCGTCGTCCTCGACGACCACGTCGCAGGTCCGTCCGTTACGCTGCGAGGCGATCCGCACGCTGGCGCGCGCGTGACGGACGCCGTTCTCGAGAAGATTTCGGGCGAGTTCTCGAAGGCGCCGTTCGTCGCCATCGACGATCGCGCTGACCGGCGAGATTTCCACGCGCACGCCGCGGGCGGCGGCTACTCCGGCCGCATCGCGCGCGCAGCGCGTCACGATCGCGGCCAGGTCGACCGGCTCGCACTGGAGCACGCCCAGGCCAGGATCGCGCGCCAGGGTCAGCAGATCGCTGATGATGACCGACGTATCGAGCGCGTTGGCCGCGATGGCGTCGAAAGCGACGCGGCTCTCGGGCGTCGCGCCGGCGCGCGCGGCTTGGGCGACGCTGGCGATCTCGGCCAACGGGGAACGTAGTTCGTGCGCGACGTCGGCGGCAAACACGCGCTCGCGTTCGCGCGCCGCGAAAATCGGCGCCAGCGTGGCGCGCGCCAACAGGTACGAGGCGCCGCCTACCACCAGGATAAGCGGAACGTCCAGAAGCGCGATCGTCAGCGCCACCTTGCGCATCGCCGACGCGAGCGCAGTCGCGCCTTCGGGCGTTTGTAACGCCGGTTGGAGCAGCGAAGCATATTCCCGCATGACGAACGCATACGCGCCGGCATCGAGCGCGGCTAAAACGCAAATAAATATCAGGAGATAGAGGGCCGACGTTCGCGCAATCAATTTCGCAAACGATACCCTACGCCCCATACCGTTTCGATGATGCCTTGGCCGCCGAGCTTCTTGAGTTTTCGGCGAAGTTGACTCACGTACACGTCGACGATGTTGCTGGAGCCGTCGAAATCGTAGTCCCAGATGCGTTCGAGAACCTGCGGCCGGGACAGCGCGATGCCGGCGTTGCGCGCCAGCAGCTCGAGCAGCCGGAACTCGGTCGAACCCAGCTCGATCGGCTTACCGTCGAAACTCGCCCAGCGCGCGCCCACGTCGACGTGCAGCGGGCCGACGTCGATCGTGCTGACGGGCGGCCGGTCGGCGCGCCGGAGCAGCGCCCGCAGCCGAGCGATCAGCTCGTTTTCGACGAACGGCTTGACGAGATAGTCGTCCGCGCCGCAGTCGAGTCCGGCAACGCGGTCCTCAACCGCGTCGCGCGCCGTCAGCATGAGGATCGGCGTCCGCACGCCCTCGGCGCGAGCGCTGCGCGCCAGGGTAAAACCGTCCATGCCGGGCAGCCCCACGTCGACGATTGCCGCGTCGTAGGCCTGGCCCAGCAGATGATCGAGTCCGGTACGCCCGTCGGTCACGATGCTGGCGGCGAACTTTTGGGCCTCGAGCATCGAGCGAACGGCTCGCGCGATCGGGAGGTTATCTTCCACCACTAAGATGCGCATCGGCCGTCAGTACTTCCACGGCCCCGGGAAAGCTACTGTCACGGCCCCCCCGAGCGTCGGATGCTGCCCCGGGGCGGCGATCGGTGCGACCTCCTGCAGTAAGAATCGGAATGGTGCGATCATGACGGCTCCATAGTAGGTGAAATCGCGGGTGACGAATGGGTTGGCGGTCGCGTCGTAGCGGACGCCGAGGTACGCGTGCGGGACCGGGTAGTACTTGAATCGGACGTATCCGCCGCTCGAAGGCTGGCTGGTGCCGAAGCCGTCGGCGTTGCTGTCGGCGCCCCACCACTGCTCGGCCTGGAGGTCGATTTTGCCGATCGTCGCGTGGCCCAGCAGCCCGTAGCGTTGATAGGCGTCGTTGAAAGCATCGCGCCCGGTCGGCAAGATGTGACGGGTGCCGTTGAGGTACTCGCCGCCGACGTCGAATTCGGTGCTGCCTTTCGCAAGAATCCCTTGATTGAGCCACAGGCCGACTTCGGGCTTCGAAAGATAGGTGGTCTCGCCGGTATCGACCGGCTTACCGCCGTACGCTGCTCCCTTGAACTCGCCGACGGCGAACGTCAAGTCGGCGCGCAAGTTTCCGATCGTGCGCTGGTCCCAGAAACCCCAGCGGGGCGACGCCAGCGGAAGGTCGTTGAGGCCGACGTGGGCGCCGTAATACCCGTACGGTTGAAGGTCGTCGAGGCGTTCGCCGGGCGACTGCGCGAGCGGCAGTTCGAACAGTCCGAAGCGATATTCGGACTGCGTGTGGGCGTTGTAGTCGGTGAGAAAACCGAGGTACAACCCGCTGGGTCCGCCGCCCGCGCCCAGACTGTAGTGCATGTACAAAGAAATTTTTCCGACGTCGGCGTTTCCGAGCAGGATGCCGCCCGGCGTCCAGCGGCGCGTGCCCGCCGCGGGATCCTGCGCGTAAGACATCTGATAGCGAATCGCCAGCATCGTCGTACCGTGCCGGTCCAGCGGCAACCGATAGCCGTGCATGCGGAAGTAGTTGCCGAATCCGTTGAGCTCCGGAAGAACGCTATGACAGGCTCCGCAGTGCAAACGGTATCGCTGCGCAAAGATCGGAATCGCTTGCGCCGGCGCCGTCGCCAGGGCGCACGCGAAGGTTGCCGCAGCCACTGCGACGGCGAGGGCCCTTAGGTTATTGCGCAACGATCGCTCCTCGCATGGGCGCACCGTAGTGAAAGTAACAGCCGAAGAGATACGTCCCGGGCTTGTCGGCTTGGACGGTTTGCGAACCGGACCCGGCCTGCATCGCGCCGCTGCTCCAGCCGCCCGACAACGTCGCTCCCGACTGCGTCAGCGCGCCTTGTTTAAACGGCGAACCGGCGGGAAACGTCGTCGCGTTCGGGATCGACGTGGCGGTATGTGCGAACCCGTCGCTGTTGACGAAGTCGATCGTGTCGCCGACTTTCACCGTGGTGATCGCCGGACTCATGCCGCCGCTTTCACCGTACGGCGTCTGGACGATCGGGTTCAGCGTCAGGTTCACGTCGACCACGTGATTGGTGCCGCCGCCTCCGCCGCCGCCGGATCCCGACGAGTCGCCGATGCCGTTGGGCGTGCAGCTCGCGAGCAGCGCGGCGACCGCGCCGACGATCAAGAGGGCGTGCGCGCGGCCGAGCTTCATTTCCCCATCCTCGGGTTCAGCGCGCGTACCGCATCGACGATGTCACCCGTCAAACCGGTCGAAGCGAGCATCGTTTTTTGGAGTTTTCCGGCCGAGTCGAAAACGTAGACGAAGGTCGTGTGCGTTTCGCGGTAGCCGCTCTTGCCGGTTTTGGCGACGACCCCAAACGCACCCAGG
>DATCGB010000387.1:0-3992 GCA_036509155.1 Candidatus Tumulicola sp.
GCAGCAGACCCTCGACCGACATCCGCTGGCGCGGCCAATCGGGATTGCTCGCGTCGATCACGTGAACCAGCAGGTCGGCTTCGCGCAGCTCTTCGAGGGTCGCGCGAAAAGCGTTGACCAGATCTTTGGGCAGGTCGGTGACGAACCCGACCGTATCGGCAATTCGCGCGTAGGTACGTTCCCCGAGATAGGCGCGGCGAACCGTGGGATCGAGCGTTGCAAACGGCTGGTCGGCAACGAGCGCGTCGCTGCGCGTCAGCGCGTTGAGCAGCGACGACTTGCCGACGTTGGTGTAGCCGACCAGCGCGACCAACGGCTCGCGATGCGGCGCCGAACGCCGCACCTCCCGCTGCCTCCGAACTTCCGCTAGCTGACCGTTGAGCAAACTGACGCGATGTTGGATGCGGCGCCGATCGACTTCGAGTTTCGTCTCGCCGGGACCGCGCGTACCAATTCCGCCGCCCAAGCGCGACAGATCGGCGCCCGCGCCGATGAGATTCGACTGGCGATATCGCAGCTGCGCGAGTTCGACCTGAAGCTTTCCTTCCCGGCTGCGCGCGTGGCGGGCGAAGACGTCGAGAATCAGCATCGTACGGTCGACGATCGGCAGCGGAACGATCTTCTCGAGGTTCTTGCGTTGGCGCGGACGCAAGTCGTTGAACGTCAGCAGCAGGTTGGCGTCGAGTTCGGCGGCCCGCTCGGCGATTTCGCGCGCCTTTCCGCTGCCGACCAGCGTGGCCGGGTCGACGGCTTCGCGGCGCTGCACGATACGCTCGAGAACCCGCGCTCCGGCAGCCTGTGCCAACGCCTCGAACTCCGCCAGCTCGGGTTCGAGCGGGCGCTTCGGATCGGCCAGATCGACCGCGACGACGAGCGCGCGGACGCCTACGTCGCGAGCGGCGCCAGTCGTTCGACGAGCCAGCGGAGTCCCTCATTGTAATTCGGTCCGGGCTGCATGACGATCGCCGCCGGATTGACGGTATAGACGTGCCCCAGGCGCACGGCCCGCAAACTTCTCCACGGCTCGCGATCGATCTCGACGCCGAGATGCACGGCCGGATCGGCAACCAGCACGTCGGGCTGCGCGCGCAGCAGCGCCTCGGCGCTGTACTCGCCGTAGGCGGCGTGCAGATCGCCGGCCGCGTTGACGCCGCCCGCTAAGCCGATCAGCGTCGCGATGTAGGACGTCGAGCCGGCGGTCCATATCGGCGCGTTGCCCAGCACGACGAAGACCGAGGGATGGCGCGCGAAGGCGCGCGTGCGCGCGTGCAGGGTCCGCGTGGTGCGCGCCAGCCGCGCGATCGTCGCGCCGGCTTGTTTTTGGCGTCCGCAGAGCGCTCCGATCGCGCGCAGATTCTTAAAGATCTCGTCGTAGCCGTCGTCGGGAAGCAGCACGACGCCGATGCCGGCGCGGCGCAGCGAATCCACCAAGCGGGCCTGCGACGGAATACCGACCGCCACGTCGGGGTGCAGCGCGACGATTTTTTCGGCGTCAACGCTGGTGAAATCGGCCACTCGCGGGAGGTCGCGCGCGCGCGGATCGTCGGTGAACGACGAAACGGCGGCCAGGCGCGAGCCCGCGCCGATGGCGTAGAGATCGTCGGCGACGAACGGCACGAGCGCCACGATCCGCACGCGCGGCGTGCCGATCGCCGCATCGTTGGTTTTTTGCGGCGACGCGCACGCGACCAGCGACAGCGTCAGCGCAACGAGCGCGAAAAGCGAGCGGCGAATCACTACCGAGCCTTCCGTCACCCAGGAAGGCCCGCCTGCCGGTGCCAATGTCGACCGCCTAGGGGTTTGCGCGCGGGAAGCCGGTTCGAAGCCGGCACGGTCGCGCCACTGTAAGCGGGGAGCCGCCCGAACGCCACTGTCCCTCGAGGACGGGAAGGCACGGGCACCGAGGCCCAGATCCGCGAGTCAGGATACCGTCGCAAACCACACTTGTACGATCCGCCTCGCGTAAAGGAAGGGATTGCGATGTTTCCATTAATTGCGGCGGCCGTCGCGGCGGTCGCTGTGTCTCCTACCCCCTCACCGTCGCCGGTGCCCGAAATCGCGCACGTCGTGACCAGCGACCGCTCGGACGAGTCGATCGCGCGCGCGACGCGCGTCACCTACGTCGTGACGCGCGACCAAATTCAACGCCAGGGTTATCGAACCGTCGGAGACGCGATTGCGGCCGTCCCCGGCGTGCAGTTGGAGAGCTACGGCGCGATCGGTTCCAACGACTCCTACGGCATTCGCGGAAGCAGTTCGGCCCAGGTGCTGGTGCTCGTCAACGGACTGCCTGCACCCGGATCGTTCGCCAACAGCGTCAACCTCGGAACGTTCTCGACCGCCGGCGTGGCCCGCGTCGAAATCGTCGACGGCGGCGGTTCGACCCTGTACGGCACGGGCGCGGTCGGCGGGATCATCAACGTCATCACCGACCGTGCGGCCCAAACCTCCGGCGCGCTGCGCTGGGGCAGTTTCGGCGATCGCCAACTCCAAGCCGGCGCGGCCGGTTTTTCGTTCGAACGAATCGTGGCTGCAAATACCTACCCGCTGCCCGCATACACCGTCGGCGGCACGGCGCAGGCAACGTCCCGGCAGAACGCCGACTACGAATCGACTACCGCGCGGTACGGCGGGCAGCGCGCGTTCGGGGCGGTCGATGCCGGGCTGAACTTAAGCATCGATTCGACGCACGGCGGAGCGCCCGGATACTATCCATACGTTTCCGGCACGAGCCGGCAAGACGAGGTCGACCAAGACGGGTCGCTCACGCTGCAAACGCACGGACGGCGGTCTCAAGCGACGGCGCAGTTCGGCGGCACGGTGCAGCAAATCGCCTTCGACTGCAATAGTTCGACCGATGCGGCGTGCTATCAGCCATCTCAATCGCTCAGTCTGGAGTCGCGCGTCAGTGTGGGTTTGCGTAACTCGGTCGACGCGGGGGCGCAGCGCCTGCTCTACGGCATCGACCTTTCGCGCGGGACCGTCATGACGAATACCGGCGGAGCCGCAATTCCGGTGGCTCCCGGTTCGACGCCGCCGCCGGCGATCGCAAGTTCCGCACTCGCCCAAACGGCTGCGTACTTCGAGGACGTGGCCGACGTCGGTCACGGTTCGCGCGCGTATGCCGGCGTTCGTGCCGAGCGGGACGGCGGGCTCGGCGGAGAAATTTCGCCTTCCCTCGGTTTCGATACGCGATTGACTCAATCGCTCGCACTTAAGCTGAACTACGCGACGGCGTTTCGCGCCCCTAACGCCACCGAACTGTACTATCCCGGCTACGGCAACCCATCGCTGCATCCCGAACGCGCGCGCGTGGGCGACGTCACGCTGACCGAATCGGCGGCGATCGGCGACGTTTCGTTCGGCTGGTTCGCGAACCATACCGACGATCTCATCGTTCCGGTGCTCGTGAAAACCTATCCATCCGAATACGTCTACATCTATCGGCCGGAAAACGTCGACCACGCCGTCATGCAGGGCTTGACGCTCGGCCTCAAGACGCGGCCGTACCATGGCGTGCGCGTCACCCTCGACGTTACCGATCTGTATCAAGCGCAAGATCTCAGCACCGGCACGCGCCTGCCGAACGACGCCGTATTGCGCGCCAACGTCGGCGTGCAAATTGCGGGAGCGTCGAAAGGCGCGTTTGGCGGCGCCGGCATTTCCGAGCAACTGGTCGGGAGTCGGGGTGCGGTCGATTACGCGCAACCGTCATTCTTTCAACCCGTAGCGTATGCGAACCTGACCGCCTTCGTCGACCTGCGAATCGATTCGCGGCTCGACCTCTTCGTGCGGGGTTGCGATCTCGGCAACGAACGGTACGCCGAAGTGGCGGGCTATCCGATGCCGGGACGCTCGTTTGCGCTCGAGCTGCGCGCGAAGTGATCCTGCGGCTCGCCGGCTTGGGTGCGGTCGTGGCGGCAGCCGCCGCGGCGAGCCTGCTGGTGGGCGGAACGACCCTTTCGCTGCATGACGTGATGCACGCTCTGGGG
>DATCGB010000388.1:0-2389 GCA_036509155.1 Candidatus Tumulicola sp.
GTAAATGCGCCGAGCCGGCGCTTACGGTCGTCACCGAGACCGACGATGCCGAGTACTTCGTTCGCCGTTTTCCGCGCGGCACCAAAAGCAACGCCGCGCAGCTGCGCGAGATACTCCAAGAACTCTTGCGCGCTCAAGTTCGGGTAGCCGGTGAAATTCTGCGGAACGTAGAGCAGATCGCGCCGCAGCACGTCGGGCTTGAGCGCGGCATCGCCGCCGTTCCAGAGAATCGATCCGCTCGTCGGCGCGAGCGTCGTCGCCAACAGACGCAGCATCGTCGTCTTGCCCGATCCGTTCGGACCCACGAGGCCCGTGACGCCGGAGCGAAACGTTACCTCGATGCCGTCGAGACCGACCTTGCCGCCGCCGTAAATCTTTTTGAGAGCACGCAGTTCCAGTTCCATGCCGCCTCTACGGCACGGCTGCTCGCATTGTTTCGGTCGACGCACGGCGGCCAAATCCCGACCGCCGCAACGGCGGCGCCGCTACGTGACCGCGGCTTCTTCCGCCGGAGCCGCCGGCGGCTCTACCGACGGGATCTTGGAGTACTTGAGCTTCTCCGGATCGTCGGGGTCGACGTCGCCTAGGATGTGGTCGCCGGCGTTGAGATTACCTTTGAGCATCTCTTCCGCGAGTTCGTCCTCGACCATGCGCTGAATCGCGCGGCGCAGCGGGCGAGCGCCGAACTGCGGATCCCAGCCCTTTTTGGCCAGGAGATCCTTGGCAGCGTCGGTCATCTTCAGTTCCATCTCCTGAGCCTGAACCTCGCGCACGACTTTTTTGAGCTCGAGCGTGACGATCTGTGCGATCTCTTCGCGCGTCAGCTGATGGAACACGACGACCTCGTCGACGCGATTGAGGAACTCTGGACGGAACGTCTGCTTGACTTCTTCCATCACTTTGTTCTTCATGCGCTCGTAGGCTTTGGCTTCGTCTTCCGCCGTGCTCTTTTGCGGACGGAATCCAATATCGGTGGTCGTTTGAATCCCGGTCGCACCGACGTTGCTCGTCATCACGATGACCGTGTTCTTGAAATCGACCTGGCGGCCCTGAGAATCGGTCAGGCGGCCGTCGTCGAGCACCTGCAGCAGCAAGTTGAAGACGTCCGGATGCGCTTTTTCGATTTCGTCGAGCAGCACCACGGCGTACGGCCGGCGGCGGACCGCTTCGGTCAACTGGCCGCCCTCTTCGTAGCCGACGTATCCCGGAGGCGCGCCGACTAACCGGCTGACCGAATATTTCTCCATGTACTCCGACATGTCGATGCGGATCATCGACTCTTCGTCGTCGAACAGGAAGGCCGCGACGCTGCGCGCGACCTCCGTTTTACCGACGCCGGTCGGGCCGAGGAAGATGAAGGAGCCTATCGGGCGCGTCGGCGCTTTGAGCCCGGCGCGCGAACGGCGAATCGCACGAGTGATGACCTCGATCGACTCTTCCTGCCCGATGATCCGCTCGTGCAGCAGTTCTTTCATCTTAAGGAGTTTTTCGGTTTCGGCCTGTGCGAGCTTGCTCACCGGAATGCGCGTCCAAGCCGAGACGATCTCGGCAATGGACTCCGCGGTCACCTTGAGGACCTTGTCTTGCGCGGCCTTCTTCTCTTGCCACTCGGTTTCGAGGCGCGACTTCTCGAGGCGCAGTTTCTCCTCGCGATCGCGGATCCCGGCGGCTTTGTCGAACTCTTGCGTCTTGACGACCGCTTCTTTTTCGGAGATCACGCGGCGTAGCTGCGTTTCGATGTCGCGAATCGATTGCGGCGGCAGCGTCGCCTGAAGACGTACGCGGGAACTTGCTTCGTCGATCAGATCGACGGCTTTATCCGGTAAGAAGCGATCGGTGATATAGCGATCCGAAAGCTTTGCCGCGGCGGAGAGCGCCTCGTCGGTGATTTCCACCTTGTGATGCGCTTCGTAACGGTCGCGCAGGCCCTTAAGAATTTCGATCGTCTCTTCGACGGTCGGCTCGCCGACCAGCACCGGCTGGAAGCGGCGTTCGAGCGCCGAGTCCTTTTCGATGTGCTTGCGAAACTCGTTGAGTGTAGTCGCGCCGATGCATTGCAATTCGCCGCGCGCCAGCGCCGGCTTGATGATGTTGCTCGCATCGATCGCGCCTTCGGCCGCGCCCGCACCGACGAGCGTATGCAGTTCGTCGATGAACAGCACGATCTCGCCGGCAGCGGCGCGGATCTCGTCCATGACGCGCTTCATGCGCTCTTCGAACTCGCCTCGGTACTTCGTTCCTGCGACCAAACCGGCTAGATCCAGCGTTATCACGCGTTTGTCGCGCAGCGGCTCGGGGATATCGCCCTTGATGACGCGCTGCGCCAAGCCTTCGGCGATGGCCGTCTTACCGACGCCGGGTTCGCCGATGAGTGCGGGGTTGTTCTTCG
>DATCGB010000389.1:0-15452 GCA_036509155.1 Candidatus Tumulicola sp.
TCCGCGATCGCGGCCACCGCCGCGCGCACGTCCAACGACTCGTGAAAAAACGTCCAGACCGACGGCGACACGAAGAGTTCCCCGTACATGACGTTCTGCGCGAGCGCGTCCTCGACGAACTCGCGCGCCAGCCGCGCGTAGTCTCCGGGCTCCTGCAGCGCCCGGCTGACCGCGGCAAATGCCAGCAAGAACTCCCGAAAATCTTTAAAACGATACGGATCGGCCGGATCCGCGAGGTCGGCCGCCTCATCATCGGCAGTCGCCGCCGCGCCCCCCGACGGCCGATACCGAAGCGGTACCCCATGCTTGGCGGCCAGTTCGACGAAACTGGCACCCCGCAGGCTTCCCTCGAGATGGCAGTGGAGATGGACCTTCGGAATCGAGACGGCTAGGGTCATTCCCGCGCATTCGTCGCCGGCCGTGCCGGCCCGTGCTACCCAAGGCGTTGCAGGGACGCAACCCCGCCCGTAGTATTAGGGTTGTCCTCGCCGCGGGGTGGAGCAGTCCGGTAGCTCGTCGGGCTCATAACCCGAAGGTCGGTGGTTCAAATCCATCCCCCGCAATTTTTGCAGGTCCAGAGATGGCAACGTCTCTGGACCTGTTGTTTTATTTGCCGATCCAGTCGGAGACATATTCACCCCGCCGGCCCCGTTATTCTTGACGAAAACGTCATCGACCGCCACCACAACCCTCTGATTTCGTATTACGGTGTCAAAATGTTGCATAGGTTCGGATTTAACCCAGGCGTCGAAGAAATTCTTCGAACTTGGGTTGATGGTTTTGCGATAGAGGGCCACTTTCACGCTCGGTCCATTTGCGCAGCTTGGAAACATCGATACGCTTACGATGCGCTCGAGCGACACCGACGGCCGCATTCAGAGCGGTGTAGTCATCCCAATAATAAAAATGCGCCAAGCGATCTCGGACGCAGTCGGTAGGCATTAAAATGCGCAATCTCGTGGTGCCGCGCGAAAGGGTTCCAGTTTCATAGATGTAGTCGCCACCGACGGCTAAAGGAGCCCTCGGGAAATCAATGGTAAACCGTGTGCGTGGACTTTCGAACATACCTCGGGTGGCCGAAGGGATGTACCCGATCTCAGCCATGGCTGCTTCGACTTGCTGACGCTGCGGAGAATTCGCAAGCACGAAGTCGGCGTCCATCGACGTGTAGGCATCTGGGGCGTACACGGTTGCGGCGCTGCCGCCGGTCAATACGCCTTGAATGGAAAAGCGATCCAGAGCCGCTGCAACTTCGAAGCAAACGTCTTCTAATGACGAACTTTCGTCAATCACAAGACCTTGTGCCGCCTTCTGGGGCGTCGTCGTATCGATTCGCGGATCTGGTTGTATGCCGGGTAGCCTTCGGCGATGCGCAAGAGCAGGGCCTTTAGCTCCTTCGCCGCTGGATATGTTGGATTGAGTGTAACGGCACGGACGACGAGTTGACGCGTGGCGATGAGCCCTTCGTTTTCGAGGAGGTCGAGCGTGAGTTGGACTGAGGAAATGCTGGAGCCGCTGTATCTCGAGAGTTCCGCCGGATAGGTTTCGCCGAGGACGGTTACGAGCAATAGCAGCCGCGTCCGCTGCTCCGTGCCAAATAGCGGTGGAGCTTTAGGGGGTTCAAAGCCCTCGGGCATCGGCGGATAGGTGAACGGCATATGGTACTCTGAGATGTATAGTAAAGTATTCCTTGGCATATAGTCAACTATTCTCCGAAAAATACCCTACAGGCAGTCTTTTCCTCAAGGCTCCAACGTGCCAATTCCTCTCGCCGGGCACCTATGGTGCACCAGGACTCAAAATACGGAACGGCAGGTTAGGGCGTTGGTTTTAGGTAGACGCGCGAATGGGCGTAGTCGAAGAGGATGCTGAAGCTGCTGAGGGTCGTGCGGCCGATGAGGCCGTCGTAGTCGCGGGCTTGCACGCGTTTGTTCAAGGACACGGAGACGACCGCGTCGGCGAACAGCAGGTTGCCGATGCCCATCGTTTTCATGCGATATTCCTGAAATCGTACGAGGTCGCCGCCGATATAACTCCCCTCGTTGATGACGGGATCCCCATGGGCCGGCGCCGTGCTGGTGCCGAATTGCGAAAAGTAGTGACCGTATAGAACGGTGTCGTAGGAGCCGAGGTCGAGGATGAACTCCCCGGGCGCGCCGCTGAAGGTCACCTTGGCCAACGGGACGCAGCGGTCGAGCGCGATCGGCACTTGGGTCCACCCGTTCGCCTCGAGGGCGGGCGGCGGGTTTGCGTAAAGGGTGAGCGACTTCTTCTCAAAGTCGACCTGCAGGGCTCCGCTCGCAATGAAATCGCAGCCAAGCAAACCGACGGCCCGTTCGAGCGGGTTGACGTAGTCGGCGACCGGCGCGACGCTGATGGCGGCGGTGTTCGCGTGCAACGGTCCGATCGACACGTCGTTGACGCGCGCGTCCGACATCACGAACGTGCCGCCCATGCTTTCGGCGCGCTTGTCGTGGAGCGCCAGCCCGAGTTCGGTCGCCACCGACGCGTTCAAGACGATGGACGAAGAGCCGGAGTCGAGCAGAAGGTCGAGCCCGCGCCCTCCGACGTTCATCCGAACGATAATGCCGCGATCGGTGAAGTCGGCCGGAATCGTTACCGAATCCCGGCCGCCGAGCGAGAACAGCGGCGTCGACGGCGGAACTGCCAAGTTCACGCTGCTTTTCGGTACCGTTTGGTAGGAGACGGTGTCGTAGCGTCGCGGCTCCTTCGAGAAGTCGCTGTGGAACGTTTGGGTGAAGGGAATCATCCTTCCAAAGACTTTGCGATAGTCGTCGTAGTTCGCCGTCCGGAGATGCCCGTCGTAGTCGCGCACCTCGGTCTTGCGCAGCAGGTAGGTTTCGCGATCGTAGTACCGCTTTTCGTCCAAGCCGTCCCGCGGCGTGACTTCGACCACGTAGTCGGCCGGCGCGGTCGACGAAACGCCCAAGAGTTTCGCACCGCTCGATTCGGCGCCGATATTGCGTACGGCGATCGCGATCGGGTCGTGCTGCGAAAACGAACCACTTTCGAGCTGGACGAATCCGTTCGGGTTTCGGTTCCAGTACTGCCCGTGAAACGAGCCCCACTTTGAAACGATGTCCCCGGTCGTTGCGGTAGTTTCGAAGCCGTCGGAATCGAAAACCGTCTCTTCGAGCGTCGTTTCTCCGCCGGCTAGGCCGCGCTGCACGACGTGGTAGGCGCCCTTCGCAAGCGTTCCTTGGGCCGTTTCGGCCCGATGCAGCAGTTCGCCCAGCGCGATTCCGGCCGGCGAAAACGAGTCCTCGGCGCGGGCCGGCAAAACGACCGCGAACACCCCGGCGGCCAGCAGAACGCCGCACGCGCGCAGCCCGGCTCGACGGCGCGCGTTCACGCGCTCTTCTTCAAGTACGCATTGACGAATGCGATGGCGCTGGATCCCTCGCCGACGCTGGCCGCAACGCGTTTGATCGAATCCTTGCGCACGTCGCCGGCGGCAAAAATCCCGGGCTGGCTCGTCTCCAAAAAATACGGATGCCGCTGCAGCGGCCACGCGCCTTCCGGCGGAGATTTGATCTCGGTCCCGGTCAGGATAAAACCGCGCTCGTCGCACGCGACGAACCCGCTCAGCCAATCGGTTCTCGGCACGCAGCCGATGAACACGAACAGTCCGGCGCTGGGTACCCAGCGCGTGGCGCCCCCGACCGTCTCGCGCAGCGCAATTCGCTCGACCCGATCGGCGCCGGCGACCGCCTGGACCTCACGCTCGGTTACGACCGTAACGTTCGGTGTACGAACTACACGATCGATGAGATACTGCGACATGCTTTTTGCAAGGTCGCCGCCGCGAATCACGATCGTCACCGTTCGCGCGTAGTTCGAAAAGTGCAAGGCGGCCTGGCCCGCCGAGTTACCCCCGCCGAGAATGTGAATGTCCTTGCCGATCGTTCCGAGCGCTTCGGCCTGGGCCGCACCGTAATACACGCCTCGGTTGAGGAAATCGTCGCAGCCTTCCGCCGGCAACGTCCGGTAGGCAACGCCGGGGGCGAGAATAACCGCTCGGGCGAGTACGACCTGGCCATCGTCCAACGTCAGCCGGCGGTCCCCGTCGTCGCCGCCCAGCGCGCACGCCTCACGCACGACGATGACGTCGGCCCCGAACCGGCGCGCCTGATGAAACGCTCGATCGGCGAGGTCCTCGCCGGAAATGCCCGCCGGAAAGCCGAGATAATTTTCGATACGCGACGACATTCCCGCCTGTCCGCCGGGTGCGTAGCGCTCGATGAGCAGCGTTTCCAAACCTTCCGAGGCGCCGTAAACAGCCGCCGCGAGTCCGGCCGGCCCGGCCCCCACGATGGCTACGTCGTAATGCGCGCTGCGCGGAACGGCCGAGAGCCCGAGGCGCTCGGCGAGTTTCCTGATGGTCGGCGAATGGAGCGGCGGCCCATCGGCAAAACACACGTCGCACTCGGTCCCGTCGCGCTCCTCCCACTCGTACGCCACGTGCACGCGCGTGAGGAAGTCGCGCAGTTCGTGGCAGGCCGGCGATTGACTGTCGCCCGCAATCGTGCAGGTGGCCGGCTGGGTATCGATCGCGATGTGCTCGACGAACTCCACGCGTCGCGCCATGTTCGCCAAAACCGCACGCGCGAACGATTCCGCCGAATGCATCGTTCGCCAGAAAGCCGTCGGCTCCACGCGGGCCAAACGCGCGGCCGAGGTCGCGCGAATCCCGGCCACGGCGCTGGAACCGAGCAGCAACGGCACCTCGCCGAAGCCGTCCCCCGGATCGTAGGAGCCGATGCTTCGCTGCTGGCCCGAGATCGTCTTGACTATTTCTACCGTTCCCTCGAGCAACACGAAGAACCGCGGGCTTTCCCCCTCGCAGAGAATCCAGTCGCCTTCGGAAACCCGCACGTCGGCGCAACTCTTAGCGAAGAACTCGATCCGCTCTTCGTCGCATTCCGCAAAGAGGGGCAACTCGCGAAGATCGCCCGCCGCTATCAATTCAGCCTCACCCTGCCGAATTTATGGGTCGGCCGCCCGCTACCTTGCTCGAACCGGCGCGGGGCGATCAGCTTGAGGGGCGCAGTGCGGGGTCGTTCGTAACGGCTTCGACGGTCAGCTCGATATCGACCCCGTATCCGACCAGCAGAACGCCGGCCGGCGTGAGACGGGCGTCGACGATTCCCCAATCGCGCCGGTCGATCGTGAGCTTTCCGTTGTAGCCGACGCGAAATCCGCGAGGGTCCGGAATGATCCCAACGACGTGCATCGGAAACGTCACGGGTTTGGTGACGTTCTTGATCGTCAGATCCCCCGTAACGGTAAAGTCGCTCGCTCCTTTCGCAACGATCGACGTCGAATGGAACGTCATCGTCGGATACTTTGCCGCGTCAAAGTAGGTGGCCGACCGCAAATCCGCGTCGCGATCGTGGTTGTCGGTGTCCTCGTGGCTGACGTCGAGCATTGCGTCGACGCGCTGCGGCACGGCGGTGCGACCGAAATTGACGATCTTCAGTTGCCTGACCGGAATGTGTCCCCAAACCTTTGAAACGATCATGTGGGACACCGTGAATTCGGCTCGCGTGTGAGCCAGATCGGTCTCCCAAACGACGGGCGTCGCGGCACTCGCGAGGATCGGGCTCGCGACGAGCGCGAGAAGAATGCCGAGTCTGTTAAGCATAATGTGCGTGATTTCTCCAAACTAAGGCGTCCAGGGGGCGCGGCGCGCCCCTGGACTGCTAGGAGTTAGATTGTGACCTGGTAGCTGAAGTAGATCGTTCTATACGGCAAGCCGAACCATTCGGTCGAGTTAGCGCCGATGTAGGGCGCGTACGACGACGGCTTGGCATAGCTATTGAGCGGTAAGGGCACTCCTTGGTACCGCAGGCCCGCGATGGAACCGTACTGATTGAAGAGGTTGAGCACCGTAGCCGTTAGGATGCCGTGGGCGACGGGATACGCTAAGCTGAAATCGCTATAGTCGTACGCCGGCAGCGATTTAGTGTTGTTGACCGACACCGTGTAGAGCGTATAGCGCGCGTCCAAGCCGTTCCCGAACGTGTAGTCGAGCGAACCGTTGAACGTGTGTAACGGAAGTCGCGGAAGCTGATTGTCCAAAATCAGGGTCTGAGTTTTCTGCAGCAGCGACGTATTGGCATTGAGCAGAATCGTCGAGGTCAGGCCCCAATCGTAGTCCGCATAGAAGCGGTGGTTAAAGCGGACGCGCCCGCTCAGGTCGACGCCCTGCGCGCGGAGCGTGCCCACGTTGAGATTGCCGCTCACGCCCAAGAGCGACGGGGCGATCGCGGCTCCACACTTACCGGCAACCGCCTGGGTCACTTGCGCTAAGTACGAGGGTGGAATAAAGCTCGTTCCCGTTTGCGACAGCGGCAGCGTCGTCGAATAGAGCTTGTCGTAGACGTTGGTGTTGTAGAGCGTCAGCTGCGCTTGCGTATCGCCCCCGAAGCGATGGACGAAGGCGAGATCCTCGTCGACGCCCTGTTCCGGTTTGAGGACGGTCGAAGGGGCGCTCCCGATCGAGTTGAGCCCGGCACAGTTGATCGGCGTTCCTCCTCCGGCGCCGCCGGTAAACGATCCGATGAACGATTGCCCGATCATGTTCGCGCTCGGTTGCGTCGTAGTGGATCCGGCCGAAGCACGAACGATATCGTGTGGGGTCACGCGATACACGACCGCCGCGCGCGAATCGAGATAGGACGTATCGGTGGCCGTCGAGTGTTTGGCCCAGAGATTGAGATACACGGCCAGCGGGGACTGGCTGGGGTGGTAGACGTCCCGCAGGAAATACGCGTTGTCGCTCACGACCGGTGCGCCCTTGAGATTGCCGCCCGAATACGTGAAATACGCGCTATTCAGATACGAGTCTCCGAACTCGAAGTCGTTGTTCTTCCCGAGAATGTCTTCGCTGACGACCGCGCCGGTTTCGTTAACGCCGACGTTCGACCACGACGCATTGTCGCCGGGAAAGTGGCTGCCGTCCGAGAGAATCAAGAACGGCAGTTGAAACGTGCGGTCCGTCAGGTTTTCGTAGTAGCTGTTGAACACGTTTACGCGCAGCGCCGTATTGCCGTTCGTGTGACGAAATTCCAGCGAGTTGTCGTTGAGCTTGAGCGACTGCCACGACGGGCCGGCGCCATCCCAGCCGGTATTGAAGGCCGCGTACTGCGACGGCGTCTGGCAGGTCAGACCGCCGTCGGGCTTGCCGTTCGGGCCAAAGCCGTTGGGTTGACCGTTGGCGTTGGTCCCGACGAACGTCCCCTTGGCGCACGGCTTGAGGCCTGGATAGTTCGCCGGGTCGTAGCTCGACAGCAGCTGTTGGCCGAAGGCTAGCGCCGGCGCGTAGTCCGTATAGTCTCCATCGCCGTTCCCGGTTTTATCCGCCCAGCGCGAACTCGAAACCATCGTATAGGTCAAGTTGCTCTCGGGCGTGAAATTAAACCGTAGCTTCAAGAGTCCGGCGCGCGTGCTGGTCGCCGAATCGTCGACGTACACGCCCAGATCGTGCACCGGACCGGCGGGCGCCGACTGATCGAACGCCGCCCCCGTTTGATAGAACGAGTCGTTGTTAAACGGTCCGTCGAGATACCCGGTACCGTACGCGAAGGCATAACCCAAGTGTCCCGTGGTCCCGGTTCCGGTCAGGCTCGTGGACAGCTGCTGAAACGTGCCGTAACCTTGGTTGATGGTAAACTGCGAATGCGGCGTCGGGTCGAGCGTTTGGAAATTCACGACGCCGCCGATGGCGTTGACGCCGACGAGGTCGCTGCCTCCCGAGCCGTAGAGCACCGATACGTCGCGAAACGGATAGACCGGCGATAACTGGTAGTTGTATCCGCCTTTGATGCCGTAGCCGATTGGGTGGCCATCGATTGCGGCCACGGTTTCGAGCGTGCCGATGCCGCGAATACTCAGGTTGATATCGTCCGAAAGCGACGCGGTATCGCCGGTAATGCCGTTATTGACGCCGGGCAGGGTGCGCAAGGCGTCGGCCGCGCGGACGATGCCTTGCCGCTGCAGTTCTTCGGTGTTCAGCGTCTTACTGAACGTGCTCGACTGCTGCAGCGACTCGCTGGCTCGCGCGGACGTAACCGCGATAACTTGCAAGTCGTTCGCGCCGCGCTGCATCGAGAGCGTTACTTTTGCGACGGCGGCGCCGACGGCGATCGACTCTGAAATCGCCGGCTGGTAACCTTGCCGGCGCAGCGAGAGGGTGTAGCTCCCGACCGGCAGCGCCTCGATCGTAAAGCGACCCGACGCGTCGGTCGTGGTTTTTGCCGTCGCGTTGGTGACGCTGACGCTTACGCCGGAAATCGGAACGCCGTTGGAGGCGTCGACCACGACGCCCGTTATGCTACCGGGTGAAACGGCTCCCGATGGAGGGGACGGGGCGGCCCCGACTGGGACCGCTAAAGACGACGCGATCGCGAATGCGAGCAGCGCTCGCGACGCGCGCGAAAGAAAACGAAGCACGCGGATCTCCTTCCGAGCTGCGAGTAACGTGTTGCCAAGGGGATATGGCAACGCTCGGAGGTCCGCGCTTGCAAAGTCGAAGGGCGTAAACGGTGCCTAGCCGGTGAGGCCTTACGCTGCGCCGGCGAAGTTCTTGCGTGTTGGGGCAAACGGTGCCGTCGCTGCGCCCCATAAGACTGACGACGATCGTTTCGATCGCATCGCGGTGCGAAACGATCCAAAACGCGATGCCGAAGATGAGCAGTGCGACGACGGCGGCGCATGCGACGGAAACGCCAAGGCCGAGAGCCATCGACCCGCCGAAAGCGTCGTCGACGCCGTCCAGCGCGGTGCCGGCAAGACGCGCGTCGAGCAGTTCCATAGCCGGCACCAAGGACCACACGGCGACGACCACTCCGGCGACGAAAGCGGCGACCTGCCCGCCGGATAGACCGGCAACGGGCAGCCGCCCACGGTTCGCAACGGCCACCTCGCAGCAGACCCGCAAACCGCGAAGGGCTAAAGTGACGGCCGCAAAGAGCGCGATGCCCGCGACCAGTTGACGCGAGTCGTGCGCGATCGAATCGTACGTATCGTGAGGCAACGCGTAGTCGCCAACGATGTCGATCGCCAAGTGCGCCAGGGCTGCCGCACCGGCGGCAGCGCACAGGAACAACGGAACGAACATCCGGAGACTGGCGGGCATCGGGCGTTCATTCTCGCCCTGCCGCCATCGGCCTTCGCCATGAAGGCGGGACGCATTCGCAGTCCGGCCAAACGATGACCACCATCATCTTACGCCCGCGCGACGGCGCGACGCAGCACGACGTATCCCGCGAGCGCGGCCAGCGCCGAGCCGACGAACACGCCGAGCTTGGTCTCGGTCAGCAGCGCGTCGGAATCGAACGCCAGGGTTCCGATAAAGAGGCTCATCGTGAAGCCGATGCCACCCAACAGTGCGACGCCGTACATCATAGGCCACGTAACGCCCTGCGGCAGCGGCGCGATTCGGGTTTTTACGGCGATCCAAGAGAACGCAAAGATGCCGAGTTGTTTGCCGAAGAACAACGCCGTCGCGATGCCGAGCGGAAGGGCGCTCACGAGCACCGCGGGGCTCAAGCCGCGAAACGAGACGCCGGCGTTGAACAGTCCGAAGAGCGGCAGGATAACGAACCCGACGTAGGGCTGCAATCGGTGCTCGAGATTCTTAACCGCGCTGCTCGGAATCGTCAATGCGAGTGCCACCCCCGCCAGCGTCGCGTGCACGCCCGATTGGAGCACGCAAAACCACATCGCCAATCCGATCGCGAGGTAGAGCGGCAGCCACGTCGCGCGCAATCGGTTCAGAATCGCGAGCGCCGCAAAACACGCAATTCCCGCCAGCAGCGCGGCAACCGCGAGATTCTTCGTATAGAACGTTGCGATGATTGCGATCGCCACCAAGTCGTCCATAACGGCGAGCGCGGTCAAGAATACCTTGAGCGCGGGCGGTACCCCGCGACCGACGAGCGCTAGCGCGGCCAGTGCGAAAGCGATGTCGGTGGCGACCGGAATCGCCCATCCTCCGATCCTCGCCGGATCGCGCCACACGAAAGCCGCGCACACGATCGCGGGAACGGCGACGCCGCCCAGCGCCGCGATAACCGGCAGCGCCGCCCGGCCAAACGTCGACAGTTCTCCGTCCAGAATTTCTCGTTTTATTTCCAATCCAACCAACAGGAAGAATACCGCCATCAGGGCGTCGTTGACCCAGTCGTGGGCGGTTAGGTGAACGCCCGGGACGTCGACGCCTAAACCAAGCGTAAAATGGAGCATGTCGTCGTACGACTTGTGGATGGACGAGTTCGCCCAAATCAAACCGGCGAGCGCGGCCGCCACCAGCACGAACCCGGGCAGTGCCTGAGACTTTAAAACTTTCAACGGGGTACGCGGTATACGACCGTACCGCCGACGGCCTCGGTCATCGGTCCGAAGAAGCGGCGCCGGGCTTCAGAACGCCGAGTGCCTTACCGACCTCGTCGAAGGCTGCAAGCGCACGATCCATTTCCTGGGTGGTCAGCGCGGCGCTGATCTGCACGCGAATGCGGGCCGTGCCTTCCGGAACGACCGGGAATCCGAAGCCCGTAACGAACACGCCGCGCTTCAAGAGTGCGTCACTCATCGAGATCGCGAACGCCGTCTCGCCCACGATAATCGGCACGATGGCGCTCTCTCCGGCAAGCGGCTCGTAGCCGATCTGCCGCAGTCCCGTCCGAAAGTATGCGGTATTGTCACGCAGTTTCGCGACCAGTTCCGGACGGGCGTCGAGATACTCGATCGCTTCCAGCGCGCTGCACGCAACGGTCGCCGGAAGCGCGTTCGAGAAAAGCTGCGGGCGCGAACGCTGGACGAGCGTGTCGATCAAGGCGGCGCTGCCGGCGACGAATCCGCCCGCCGCACCGCCGAGAGCCTTTCCGAGCGTGCCGGTAATGACGTCGACCTTGCCGGTAAGTCCGTAGTGCTCGATCGTCCCGCGCCCGGTCTTCCCCATCACGCCGGTCCCGTGCGAATCGTCGACCACGACGATCGCGCCATGCGCGCGCGCCACCGCGACGATATCGGGCAGCTTTGCTAAATCGCCCTCCATCGAAAACACCCCGTCGGTGACGATCGCGATTGGAAAGCAGCCCGAAACGGCTTTCAGCTTTTCTTCCAGGTCCTGCATATTGCCGTGCGCGTAGCGCTCGCGCCGAGCCTTCGATGCGAGACGCACTCCGTCGATGATCGAGGCGTGGTTCAACTCGTCCGAGACGATGGCGGAGCCCGCTTCACAAATGGTTGGGAAAAGCCCCGTATTGGCGTTCCAACAGGAGACGTACGAGAGCGATGCCGGCGTTCCCAAAAAGGTCGCGATGCGTTCTTCGAGGCTGCGGTGAATGTCAAACGTTCCGCAAATAAAGCGCACCGACGCCGTCCCGGCGCCATACCGGTCGAGCCCGCGCTTGCCCGCCTCGACGACCTCGGCCTGGTCGGCCAGGCCTAAATAGTTGTTGCTCGAGAGCACGATGACGTCGCCGGCCTCTTCCATATGCACTTCGGGCGCCATCGGCGTCGTAATGTGGCGCAAGCGCTTGTACGTGCCGGCCCGCTTGAGCGTCTCGAGGTCGCCGCGCAGTTTGTCCTCAAAGGCCTGGTTCATGGCTTCGCGATATCTCCTTTGAAATCCAAAACGATTTTGGCGGCCTCGCCGCTGCGCATCAACTCGAACGCGCGGTCGAATTGCGTGTAGGGTAAAACGTGCGTGACGATCGAGCTCAAGTCGACGCGGCCGCTCTTTACCAGCGCTTGGGTTTGGTACCACGTCTCGAACATTCGGCGCCCGTTGATGCCGAGCACGGTCAGCCCCTTGAAGATAATCCGCTCGGCCAGATTGATGTTGATCGCGTCGCTGGGGATGCCCAGCAGCGCCGCGGTCCCGCCGTTGCGCACCATCTGCAAACCGAAGTCGATCGCCGCGCCGCTGCCGGACATCTCGAGCAGCACGTCCACGCCGTCGCCGCCGGTAAGCGCCTTGATCTCCTCGACCAGACCGGACTGCGTCGCCAGAAACGTCGCGTCGGCGCCGAGCCGTTTGGCGAGCTGGAGTTTGGCCGGGTTGACGTCGATCGCGTAGACCGACGCCGCTCCGGCGGCGCGCGCGACCGGAATGGCCATCAGCCCGATCGATCCGACGCCGGTGATCGCCACGCTTTTGATGCTTACGCCGGCGGCCATCACCGTATGAACGGCGTTGCCGAGAGGATCGAAAATCGCGCCATAAACGTCCGGAATTGCCGGGTCCAGCTTCCACACGTTGTATTCGGGAATCGCCACGTATTCGGCAAACGAACCGTCGCGGTCGACGCCGATGATTTCGACGCGCTCGCAGATATGCGCCTGGCCGGTGCGGCACAACCGGCAGGTAAGATCGGCGATATGACCTTCGGCCGAGACGCGTTCGCCGGCGCGCACCGAACTCACCGCATCGCCGACGGCAACGACGGTCCCCATGAATTCGTGCCCGACGACCAACGGCGGTACGATCCGCGCCTGCGCCCACTTATCCCAGCTGTAAATGTGCCAATCGGTGCCGCAGACGCCCGCCTTTTCGACCCGCACGAGCACGTCGGTCGGTCCGATCGACGGCACCGGTACGTCGGTCAGCGTAAAGCCGGGCCCGGAGGCCACCTTTGAGAGCGCTTTCATGGAAGCCATGACGACCCCAAGTATTGCACTTGGGGTCGTCATGTCATCCTCGAGAAACTCGTCCGGCTAGGGGTACGCCCGACGAGCGCCCGGCATGTCTCTGGCAGGTTGCTCTAAAAGTCGTATTCGAGCATCGCACGGTTGTACTTAAATAGCGGCGAACCGCCGAGGAAGGCGGCTCCATACGACAGTCCCGCGGGACACGCCGTGTCGGACGCACCGCAGAACGTGTTCGAGAACGTCCGGGCCGCGTAGCGATAGCGAAATGCGAGACCTTTATACGGTCCCGACTTCGGCATGGGCATGAATCGGTACGTATTGTCGAGATCGAACTCGTTGGTGTGCTGCGAAGCGATGTTGTTCGAATAGTCGCTCCAGACTTGGGCGACAATAAACGTCTCGCGCTTGTTGCGCGACTGGAACGTCGCACTGACGCCCCAAGCCGACATCGGAGCGCGGCGGTCGGCGGCCGACTGCGAGATGGCCGTCGTGAAGACCGGATTGCTCGTGTAGTTGTCGGTATACGGGCTGGCCCATCCGCCGTAAGCGATCGTCGTCGTTCCATCCGGGTTCGCGACGCAAGCGGCCGCGTTGGTCGGCAGAAAGTACGGCAGCGTGGCACCTTTCGCGGATATCTGGTAGTTGGCGCCGCACGCTACGTGCGCCGGCAGCGCGACCGTATCGTAGTGCCACGGCGTCTCGTCGAAGCTTCCGGCAATCGTGACGCTGCCGGCTTTTCCGCTCCAGGGCGTAACGCCCAGTTGAGCGCCGATCACCGAGCTTTGGATTTTTCCGATATACGACGCGCCGGAGTTGCTTTCCCAACCGCCCTGCACGGCGACGTACGGCTTGAGCGAACTCTTCCCGAACGTGTACTTCGCATCGCCCCAGTACATATTGACGATGTCCGAAACGCCGTAGAAGTATCCGTCGGCCGCAAGCGGCCCACCCTTGGGGGCGTAGCCGACTTTCCCGTAAATGAATCCGGCCGTCGTGATGCCGCCGCCGCCGGGAACGTAGATGTTGGCGGGCAGACCGCTATTGCCGGCCGGATAACTGGTCAGCAGCGTGTTGCTCTGAAATGTCGAGCTTGTTCGCGGCTCGAACTGCAGCATATCCGCCAGCTCGTACGTGAACCCTTGGGGCGTCTCGTACTTGAAATCGCCGCCCTGAAAGGCTTCGGGCTTCAGCCGCGAGTCTTCGGGATTAGCCCACGGCGAGTCGAACAGCTGATCGCCCAGCTTGGCCGAAAACCCGCCGGCCGTGTAGCCGATGTAGGCTTCGTAAAACGTGTTGAGGACGAAGCCCGGAACCGAGTCGTCGGGGTTCGTGTTGGGTGGCGATTGCGAGACACACGGCTGACCCTTGATATGCGTGGGAGCGGTCACGCACGGGCCATTAAACGGATCGGAGAAAAGATACGATCCGCCGACGTACCAGCCGCCGCCGGCGAAGTGGTAGTCGGCGTGCAGATCGATGGCGTTGCTCCAGGTGGCCTGGTTTACCCCGGTGGTGCTGTATTTGGCGCCGGGCGTGAAGTTGAACTGCGCGCCGGGATTATTCGAAGCGTTCTGCCGTGTGAAATAATACGAGCGGAAACGTCCGCTCGTCGAAAACGGGTTGGGCGTGGCCGTTGGTGCCGGACTCGTCGCAGCGGCGGCGGCCGGGGCTGGTGCATCCGGCGGGTCCGCCAGCGCGGGCAACGTGCTCGCGAGGGCAAGCGCCAGCGCCGTCAGACCGACACGCGCGGTAGTCGAAGCCATAAAGAGGAAACTCCTTTAAAAAGTTAACTAAACTCCCTTTTATACAGCACAGGATAAATGACCTACGTCACTAAATAAAAATATTGAGACCGCCCGGACGCGACTAGCCGGGCGGTCTCTCTACGCGTGGTGGCCGCAAGCGCAGCCATGGGAGGGGGTTGCTAAACGGCTAGAAGTCGTACTCGATCTGAGCCCGATTGTACTTAAAGAGCGGCAACCCGCCCAGGAAGCTGCTGCCGATCGCCGCGCCGGTCGGACAACTGGAGCCGGAAGCTCCACAGAACGTGTTGGACTCGGCCCGTTGCGCAAACCGGTATCGCAGTAGAAGGCCCTTATACCGGCCCTTAGTGACCGGGCTGAAGTGATACTGGCCGTCGAGGTTCCACTCGTTGGTGTTTTCTGCGACCAAGACATTACCGTAGTTGTACCACGCGTCGGCCGCAACGAATACCCATCGCTTGTTCGTGGACGTGTACGTTGCGGCCACCTTCCACGAAGTACCCGGTGCGCGCCGGTCGGCCATTCCTTGGGTTATCGTAGTGGTGAAGAACGGATCCGTCGCGTAGTTATCGGTGTACGGGCTGGCCCAGCCGCCATAGTACACGTTCGTGCTGCCGTTGGGATTGGTGAAGCAAACGCCGGCCTGACCCGACGAGCCACCGTTGCCCGGAAGAAAATACCCGAGCGTGACTCCCTTCGCCGAGATTTGATACGTGTTGTTGTTACACGTAACCCCGGCTGGAAGAGCGACGTTGTCGTTTTGCCACGGGATGGAATCGAACCCGGCGGTAACCACAACGTTGGGCGTGACGTTTGCGCCGATTTGGACGCCGATATTCGAACTGCGAATCTTTCCGATGTACGACGCTCCGGCATTACTCTCGAAACCGCCCTGCAGCGCGATAAACGGTTTGAACCGATTCTCTGCGAGCGCGTACTTGCCGTCGAACCACCACAGGTTCAATAGCGAGGATACGCCGTAAACGTAAGCGTTGAGCGAGTAGTCCGAGT